>CALMIC010000135.1 GCA_937864065.1 uncultured Cellvibrionales bacterium
AACCACCACGCCGAAGCGCTGGCGAATGGTGCCCTGGTTGGCATCACGCAATTGTCTGGCAGTGGTAATGCCTATGCTGTGCAGATGCATCGACAGCTTGCGGCCTATACCCCAGATATCACCCACTTTCACTGTATCCAGAATGGCGTCCAGCTCGGCCGATGGCATATCGACCAGGTTGCAGACGCCATTCATTTCTTTATTTTTTTTTGCCAGATGGTTGGAGAGCTTTGCCAGCACCTTGCTTGGGCCAATGCCGACACAGGTGGGAATGCGGATCCACTGGAATACCCTGTCCTTAATCTCATGGCCTAACGCCGTGCGTTCTGGCAATCCGGTTAGATCGGCAAAACATTCGTCGATGCTGTATACCTCAATGCGCGGCACCAGTGTGGCAATGGTTGCCATCATGCGAGCTGACATATCGGCATACAGTTCGTAATTGGAGCTGAACACCGCGATACCGTGCTTCCTGATCGCCTGCCGGATCTCGAACAGCGGAGCGCCCATCGGGATACCCCAACCAAAGACCACGCTGTGATTGGCGACACAGCTATAGCAGGTGAAGGCCCATCGACCCAGCACCGGAACTTCCGCGTCGGCAAAGTAGTTGCAGCAGTCCAGCGGATAGCCGCACAGGTCACACGAGCCTGGGATCCCGCTAAAGTACATGGGTGACTGGCCGACTGGCGCGGGGCGTTCCTGGGCCTCACAGTAGGCAAGGGACGGATAGGGAGTGGGCGATTCCATGAAGCACACAATACAACAGGCGAGGCTCAGGAGGTGAGCTTGGTAGTGCATTATTTAACCTGCGGATTTCACCGGCTTGGTCAACTCGTCGGGTCACTGTGCCTGATTTGCTCAGCAACACTGGCACAGGCAACCGTGGTCGAGGATGTTTCCTACAAGTGGTACAGCGTTTTCCATAAACCGGGCATGTCGCTTTCACAGGCATTGAATCAATCTACGCCTATCAGGGGTGAAGGAAGAAAATATAGAGGCCACACGCAGTGGAATATCAAATGGCATTTTGATTGGGAGGTAGATTCAGAGGGAAGGTGCCACATCTCGGAAAGCACAACGGATCTGACGGCAGTCATTACAATTCCCGGTCTTGTCTCCTCTGACGAAAAAGCCAAGGCGAAATTCTCGCGTTACATTGCCAATCTGAAAACGCATGAAATGGGACATGTCGAAATCGCTCGCAAAGCGGCAATGGATATTGATAAAGGGATCTTGTCACTGCCAGCGATGAATACCTGTGAAGAACTGAATAGTGCAGCCAACCGGTTAGGTCAGGCGAGATTGCAGATGGCTCGCGATGAAGGCGATCAATACGATGTGAAGACCCAGCACGGACGCACACAAGGCGTGTTCATCAAGTAGTCTGAAAGTATTCACTGCAATTTGATAAACGTATCCAGCATTTTCAGCATGGCTTCTCTCTCCAGCGTTCCCAGTGAAGGCCAAGCCTGGCTAAGGATAGTCAGTTGTTCCTGGCTCAAGGCAGCGGCATAGCTGCCATGCGTGTCATTGACCAGTGGGGCAGGGGCGTCGCTTGCGGGCAGATCCAGAAAAAACCAGCCCAGAGGCACACTGAAATAGCTGCCCAATTCCCACAGTGTGACACCGCTCAACCGATTTAATCCCCGCTCATACCGGGATACCTGTTGCTGTGAGGTGTTCAGGATGTCTGCCAGGGCGCTGGCGCTGATCTTGTGTTGTTGTCTCAGCAGCTTCAGCCGGTGGCCGATCAGCTTGTCTATCTCCGTGACAGAAGGTTTGGTCATGACGCTCTACCTGTGTAATCAGAAGCGCTTTACGCGTTTGACTGGTAGTTTTCATGGTGCTAACGTTGTCCATCAACGCCATAAAAGGCGTTATATTCCTATAAAAACATCTATAGGATGTATTTTGCCAATCAGAACCCCGCAGGGAGAAAAATTGCATGGGTAGCCAGCTAACCGAATCAGCTTATAAGAACAACAGGAAAGCACAGTGGCAGGACAAGCAAATGCTTTTACAGCCTTGTAGGTATAGCGCTGGTATTGCCTCTTTTATTGCCCTGTTGGCGAGTATGTTCATCCTGTTAGGGGCCTGTTGAAAAACTCTGATTCAGCACTTCTGATTTGATAAAATTGCAC
>CALMIC010000136.1 GCA_937864065.1 uncultured Cellvibrionales bacterium
CCTGGCTGATGAATGAACGCGACTACCTGCCCTATCGCGACCTGCACGAAACCAGCTTTCCCGGTTCATTCCTGCTGTACGGTCTGATCACGCGCATCACTGGCTATTCGGTCACCGCATACAACATCACCCACATGGTCCTGTTTGCCGGCCTGTGCACTTGCAGTTACATACTGCTGCAACGCATCGACAAACGCATGGCCATTGCTGCTACCTGCCTGTTTGGTTCCGATTACTTTTTCATGCACCGGTCGATGCACATGCAGCGGGATTTCCTGGTACTGCTGTTTGTCATCATGGCAATCACTGCCATGACCAGCCGCTGGAAATTGTCATACCGCAGCGTGGCAGCCGGCCTGCTGTTCGGTATCGCCTCCGCTATCAAACCGCACGCGGCACTCGCCGCGCCATTTGCAGTGCTGGTCGGCGCCATCCTGCACACAGACGCAACATGCAACAAGCAATCCAGCGACAGCAAAACCGGCACACTGTTTCGCCAGTGCGTACTGGCTGGCTGCTTTTCACTCGGCGCATTCCTGCTCGTATGGGTATGCATCACCGCTTACCTGGTTGCCAGCGGAAGCTGGCCATGGTTCTACAGCATGCTCACGGAATACATGCCGCTGTACCAGAAAATGAATGGCATACACATTGCAATTTCAGCCGAACAACGCTGGGAAAAAGCACTGGGCTGGTTCAGTGACAGATTCCTGATCGGCGCAATTCCGGTAACCCCGGCACTGATATCCTGCTGGAAAAATCCGACACTGGGACGACAGCAAAAACTGCTTATCTTGTTACTGGCCATGTCATGGCCGGTGTATATAGCTTATGTATCCATGAGCGGAAAATTATGGGATTACCACCAAATTCCCATGAACTATTTTTTCAGCACACTGCTATGCCTGTATTTTATACCTTTTATGGCGAACAACTGGAAAACGGCTTTGCTGCGCCTTGTATCCTTGTGCCTCGTAGCCCTTTTCCTGCAGATGTCCCTGTCTCCCAACTATGCACTGGCCGTTGCCTGCCTGAAATCCGATCCGGTTTGTAACACGGAAGAAGAGGCTGCCTATGCGATTGAGGACCGGCTGGAAAACTTTCTGCGGCAGACATTGAAACCCGGTGAAAAAGTTGAACCGATGGCAACATCGACACTCGGCCCGCTATTCCCCGCCATGCTGCGCGCCGGCATCGAACCGTTAACGCCGTATGTGGAAGGATTCCCGCTCTACCATGATGCCGACACCCGTTATGTGCAGCATATCCGCGCCGACATGCTCGGCCGGCTGCAGGCTTCGCCGCCGCGGTTCATCATCCAGCCGGTGAATTTCTTTGCGCCGGGCGGCCCGACTGCCAGCCCGTTCACCGAACTCGACAATTTCATTACGGCGCACTACCGCATTGTCAATAATCGCGATTACCCGCAACTCGGGTCATGGATGCCGGTAACCATCTACGAGCACCGGCAGTAAGCGCGAACATCATTCGTGGCGCAGGATTTCCGCCGGCTGGATTTTCGTCGCGCGCCACGCCGGATAGAAGCTCGCCAGCGCACTGATCACCAGCGCAGCTGTCACCACCAATACCACGTCAGCGGCGCGCAAATCCGATGGCAGGTAATTGACCGGGTACACATCGGTGCTGAGGAAGCGGATGCCCAGCAAGGCCTGCAAACCTTCCGCTATCTGCGGCATCGCCACCGCCAGGGCACAACCGAGCAATGCGCCAAGCAGTGTTCCCGTCGCACCGATCAGCAAGCCGTGCAACATGAAAATATGCATGATGCGGCGGTTCGGCACTCCCATCGCCCGCAGGATGGCGATATCACCGCGCTTGTCG
>CALMIC010000137.1 GCA_937864065.1 uncultured Cellvibrionales bacterium
AGCAGGGAACCCTGGGTCAACTGTGTACCTGCCATCGCCTGGTCGCCAGCCTGCTTGTCGACGGGCAGGAATTCGCCGGTGATGGCAGATTGTTCGACCGTGGCCGCTCCCTCGAGTACCAGGCCATCGACCGGGATCGTGCCCTCATTTACCAGCACGGTATCGCCGGCTTGCAAGGCGCTGGTGGCGATGCGCTCGTGCAGTCCGTTGCTGGTGATGCGCGTGCAGCTGTCGGGCAGGGACGGTTCCTGTGCCTGCAAGGCAATGCTCCCCCTGGCGCGCGCTTCGAGATAGCGTGCGCCGAGCAGTAGGAACACAAACATGGCGATGGAATCGAAGTACAGGTCGTCGGTTTTCTGCAGCACCGCCACGATGCTGGCAACGGCGGCGGCGACAATCGCCAGCGCCACAGGCAGGTCCATGCCGGCGGTGAGCAATTCGCCTGTGCCGCTCCGCAGGCCGCGCCAGAGGCTTTTCAGGTTGCGGGCGGCATTGGCAAAGAACGGCGTGGCACAGTAGAACCATACCGGCAGGGACAGCAGCAGCGCCACAACATTGAGCCAGTGCTGCATCTCGTCGTCGGCACCGAAGTAGTCGCCCATCGCGATCATGTGCACCTGCATCGCGAGTATGCCGGCAACGCCCAGTCGCCGCAGCAATTGCTGCTGGTGTTGGCGCGCATGTTGTTGCTGTTGTGTGGGTTGCCAAGGCAGTGCGCGGTAGCCGATTTGCGCCAGCGCAGCGAACAATTCGCTGGGCTTCAGCTGGTCGCCCCGCCAGCGAACTGTCAGCTTATGGGTGTCCAGTTGTGATTGCGCCTGTGTGACACCAGGCAGGCGAGCCAGCTGCTGTTCGATCAGCCAGCAGCAGGAAGCACAGTGGATATCCGGCACGAACAGTTGTGCCTCGCAGTCACTGTCGCCGCTGCGGCGCACATAGCGCGAGCGGTTTTCGGCGATGTCCATGTCGGCGAAATCGCCGGGGCGGTTGCGCTGGGCGATGCTGGCCGGCTGGGGTGCCTTGTCGTCGCGCTGCCGGTAGTACTGGCCGAGCCCGAGGCCGTGGATGGTCTGGGCGACACTGCGGCAGGCAGGGCAGCAGAAATAACAGGCCTGACCGGCGATGTCGGCTTTGAATGCGCGGGGATTCTGCAGTGGTAGGGGTTCACTGCAGTGGAAACAGCTGTCGGCAGGCCTGTCGGGTGAATCGCTCAGGGTTGCTGTTCCTGCTGTGCGGGTGACGCCGATGGCCGTGCAGGCAGCTTGTCCTCAAGCCGTTCGTTGATGGTCAGTCCATGCTTGTAGTAGTTGCCATCGACCACCGGGTCCTGGTGGGTCACGGCGATGTAGACGGTCAGCAGGCTGGCAATGACCACCGCACCGGGCAGGGCAATCAGGAACCAGGGCCAGAACTGGCGAAACCAGGGGCGGGTCTCTTGCATGCTATTCATCGTACAGGTCCCGTAAAGCGGCTTTCATGATGCACGCAGTGTGTCGTCTCATCAACCAGGCAGGCACTGAAGTGCATTTCGATGTTGCGGCCTCCCCACTCGATTTCAGGCACGGACAGGCGCACCGGGATGCTGGCCACTTCACCGCTTTCCACGGTGATGGTCGTTGGCCCGTCCCACTGGCTGCCAGGCAGGTCAGTGTTGAGCGTATAGACGCGTGAGCTATTGTCGCGGTTGCCCAGCTTGAGCGTGTAGATATTCTCGATATGGCCATCTTTCAGCTGGTAGAGGCTGCTGCGCTCACGCAGCACCTTGAGGTCGGTAGTCTCGCGGAAAACCAGCGCGGCGAGCAACATCGAACACATGACCAGCATCACCGCACCGTAACCGATGGTGCGGAAGCGCAGGATGCGGGTGGGCTTGCCCTCCATGCGGTTCTCGGTGCTGTAACAGATCAGGTCTGGTGCATAGCCGATTTTCTTCATTACCGAGTTGCAGGCATCGACACAGAGGGCGCAGTTGATGCATTCATATTGCAGGCCATTGCGGATGTCGATGCCGGTCGGGCAGACCTGGACACAGAGCTGGCAGTCGATACAGTCGCCCAGCCCTTCCGGCTTCTCCCCGTTGTTGACACGGCGTGAGCCGCGCGGCTCGCCGCGCTTCCTGTCATAGGTGACAATCAATGTGTCGCGGTCAAACATCGCGGACTGGAAGCGGGCATAAGGGCACATATACAGGCAGACCTGCTCACGCATCCAGCCGGCATTGAGGTAGGTCAGGGCGGTAAAAATGCCGATCCAGACATAAGCCGGGCCCGCAGCATTGCCGCTGAAAAAATCGAAAGTCAGGTCAATGATCGGCGTGAAGTAGCCGACAAAAGTAAAACCTGTCAGGAAGGCGAAACCGAACCACATGCCATGTTTCAGTGTCTTGCGCAGCACTTTCGCGGTGGACCAGGGCGCCTGGTCGAGCTTTATGCGCTGGTTGCGGCTGCCTTCGGCCTTCTGTTCCATCCACATGAAGATGCTGGTCCACACCGTTTGTGGGCACGAATAGCCACACCATATACGGCCGAACAGGGAAGTGAAGAGGAAAAGGCCGAAAGCACAGATGATCAGCAGCCAGGCCAGCATCACCAGGTCCTGCGGCCAGAACACCAGGTCAAAGATATAGAACTTGCGTGCGGGCAGGTCGAACAATACGGTCTGGTGACCGTGCCAGCGTGTCCAGGGCAGCAGGAAAAAACCTGCCAGCAGTGGCCAGCCGGTAAACAGGCGGATGCGCTGGAAAAATCCCTCAATGCTGCGGGTGTAGATTTTCTCGCGTTTCTGGTAGAGGTCGAGTTCGCCCACTTCCTTCGGCGCATACTCGTTGACGGCAGGGATCAGTTCGGGCTTGGTGTTTGGGTCGGCTGACATGGCATTACCGGAATCGAAGTGGTTCAATCCATTGATGATAGACCCGATTGCCGCAAACCAATGGGAATGCGGCAATCGGACGCAGCTTACTGCGGCTGTGGGTTCTGGCTCAGCCCGTAGACGTAAGCGGCAAGCAAGTGAATTTTTTCCGGTGTGAGGATGTTTTCATGTGCCGGCATCTGGCCGTTGCGGCCATTCAGGATCGAGGTTTTTACTTCGCCCAGTCCGCCGCCATATAGCCAGACGTTGTCAGTGAGGTTGGGCGCGCCGACCATCTGGTTCCCCTTGGCATCGGCACCATGGCAGGCTGCGCAGTAGCTGGCAAATACCTGTTCCCCCGCAGCCGGTTTTTCCGCGCTGGTCAACCATGCGCTGACGTCATTCAACTGCTGGTCGGTCAGGATGCCTTTCCAAGCCGGCATCGCGCCCTTACGGCCTCTGGTGATCGTCTCGACGATTTGGTCGGGCGAGCCACCATACAGCCAGTCATTGTCGCGCAGGTTAGGGAAGCCGGTGTTGCCGCCGGCATCTGCGCCGTGGCAGGTCGAGCAGTAACTGGCAAACAGCCGCTGGCCACTGCGGCGGGCTTTCTCGTCCTTGGCGAGTTGTTCAATGGGTGTCGCGGCGTATTGTTTCAGCAACACGTCGAACTTGGCATCAAGTTTCTCGTTTTCCTGTTGCCACTGGTTCACCTGGGTCCAGCCCAGCAGCCCCTGGAATGTGCCCAGGCCAGGAAAGGCAATCAGGTAACCGATGCCGAATACCATCGACAGGACAAACATGTTCAGCCACCAGGAGGGCAGGGGATTGTCATACTCCTCGATGCCGTCGTAGACGTGGCCGGTGGTTTCCTCGCCGTTATTCGGGCGCGTGCGGTTACCAAACAGCAGCCAGAAAAGGCCGATGATGGTGGCGATGGTCAGGATGATGATCCATCCACTCCAGAAACTGCTCATGATGGCTCTCCACTTTGGCGAGGACGCGCAGCAGCGGCTCCGCTGCGCTGGCTCAGGTGTTCATCGGCAAACGGCAGATTGGCGGCTTCAGTGAAGGCGCTGTGGCGGCGTCGGCTCCAGGCCCAGATACACAGGCCGATGAAAGACACCAGCAGCAACAGCGTCAGCAGGCCCCGCACGGTATTGATATCGATATCCATGCATTACCTCACTGCGCCTGTCGGGTCATCGGGGTATTGGGTGGAATCACGGTGCCAAGCTGTTGCAGGTAGGCAACCACGGCCTCGACTTCGGCCTTGCCAGCCACGGCTGCTTGCGCCCCCTCGATGTCGGCATCCGTGTACGGCACACCGACCGCACGCAAGGCGCGCATCTTGTCTGCCGTGTGCTTGCCATCCAGGGTGTTCTCGAACAACCAGTGGTAGGCGGGCATGATCGATTCAGGCACTACATCGCGCGGATTGTAGAGGTGGGCACGGTGCCATTCGTCACTGTAGCGGCCACCGACACGGGCCAGATCCGGGCCGGTACGCTTGGAACCCCATACAAATGGATGGTCGTAGACGAATTCACCGGCGACCGAGTAATGGCCATAGCGTTCGGTTTCGGCACGGAATGGGCGGATCATCTGCGAGTGGCAGACATTGCAACCTTCGCGGATATAGATGTCACGGCCTTCCAGTTGCAAAGCCGTAAGCGGCTTCAAACCTTTCACCGGTTCAGTGACATCTTTCTGGAAGGCCAGCGGCACGATTTCCACGAGCGCGCCGATGCTGATGACCACCAGGATCAGTACCATCATCACGGCAATGTTTTTCTCGATCTTGCTGTGCAGGGTTTCGTTCGTGTTGTGATGGTTGCTCATGATCACTTCTCCTCGGCCACAACAGAAGGCAACTGGACGGTCTTCCAGACGTTGTATGCCATGATCAGCATGCCGACGAGGAACAGGGTGCCGCCGGCGAGGCGCACGATATAACCCGGGTAGCTGGCTGCAACAGATTCGGCAAAGCTGTAAGTCAGCGTGCCGTCACTGTTGTAAGCTCGCCACATCAGGCCCTGGATGATGCCGTTCACCCACATCGAGGCGATGTAAAGCACTGTGCCGATGGTGGACAGCCAGAAATGGACATTGACCAGCTGGATGCTGTACAGGCCGCGCTTGCCGAACAGCACCGGCACCAAGTGGTAGACCGCACCGATAGTGACCATCGCCACCCAGCCGAGTGCGCCTGAATGCACGTGGCCGATGGTCCAGTCCGTGTAGTGTGACATCGCGTTAACGGTCTTGATCGACATCATCGGACCTTCAAAGGTCGACATGCCATAGAAAGACAGTGATACGATCAGGAAACGCAGCACCGGGTCATCGCGCAATTTGTGCCATGCGCCTGACAAGGTCATGATGCCGTTGATCATGCCACCCCACGAAGGTGCCAACAGGATCAGTGACATCACCATGCCCAGGCTTTGTGCCCAGTCGGGCAGGGCGGTGTAGTGCAAGTGGTGGGGGCCGGCCCAGATGTATATGGCAATCAGTGCCCAGAAATGCACGATCGACAGGCGATAGGAGTAAACGGGGCGTTCAGCCTGCTTGGGTACGAAGTAATACATGATGCCGAGGAAACCGGCTGTCAGGAAAAATCCCACGGCGTTGTGGCCGTACCACCATTGCACCATGGCATCGACCGCGCCGGCATACACGGAATACGATTTGGTCAGCGTCACCGGTATCGCCATGCTGTTGACGATGTGCAGCACGGCGACTGTGATGATGAAAGCAGCGAAGAACCAGTTGGCCACATAGATATGCGAGGTGCGGCGCTTCATGATCGTGCCGAAAAACACAATGGCGTAGCAGACCCACACAATCGTGATCAGGATGTCGATCGGCCACTCCAGTTCTGCATATTCTTTCCCTGATGTGAAGCCGAGGGGCAGCGAGATGGCGGCGAGCAGGATCACCAGCTGCCAGCCCCAGAACACGATCGATGCCAGTGTGTCCGAAATGAGGCGCGCCTGGCAGGTACGCTGCACGACATAGAACGAAGTGGCAAACAACGCGCAGCCACCGAAGGCGAAAATGACCGCATTGGTGTGCAGCGGCCGCAAGCGGCCGAAAGACAACCACGCCTGGTTAAAGTGCAGGTCAGGCCATACCAGCTGGGCGGCGATGATGACGCCGACCAGCATGCCGACGATGCCCCAGACAACCGTCATGATCGTGAATTGCTGCACAACCTTGTAGTTGTAGACAGGCAGGTTTTGGGTGGAGTTGGCGGCTTGCATAAAGCTCCTTTCGGACCACAGGAGGAAAACGGGTTGCCGGGATCAAGCCTCCCGGCAGGGCTGTAAGTGCAGCCTGGTGATCAGTCGTGGAATTCGGGCATCAGGCCCATGTCCCACAGGATCACGGTAGCGCCCATCATTGCCATCAGGAACACGAGACAGACAGCAATCACGGCGCTGGCATAGAGAAAACCCCGCTCGGTTGGCACGTTCATCACAACAGGCAAGCCGGTGTAAAGAAGGTAGACCGCCCAGCTCACGGCCAGGATGCCAAGGCCGAGATCCAGCCACAGCAAGGGATAGAAGCCGAAGATGCCGGCAATGAACAGCGGCGTGGCACCGTAGGCTGCGATGGCATAGCCGCGCGTGAAGGAAGCAATGGAACCGTAGGTGCCGGCCATCCAGTGGATGGCTGCGCCGATGCCGGCCAGCGCCAGCATGATGGCGGCATAAAAGGCAATGATCAGCTTCAATGCACTGTCCGGCGTGAGCCGGACCAGCTCCCCGTCACCCACTCGCCAACCGATTTCGGTTGTTCCGTGATACCACGCAATACACGGCAGTATGGCAAGCACTGCCACATAAATGGCCGATGTGCGCTGCTGGTTCAGGGTCGCGGCAGCGACTTTCTGCCATTGCTGCTTGGGGGAGAAGAGATAGGCCAGCGGGTTGTTGAGCATCCGTGAATTCCACTCGGGTAAGAAAACGTCAGTATAGTATTAGCGGCCGCTGTAGTAAGCGTTGACGCGGATCAAGCCTGCTCGGCAGCAGGCTCCTCTGCATGGGTCTGGTCCTGCAGGGCAATGCCATGCAGCCACTCTTTGGCGAGGGCAAAACCGATAGCCAGCAAGGTCGGCCCGAGGAAAACACCCAATGCGCCGAATTGCAGTACCCCGCCCAGGATGCCGAGGACGATCAGCACGAACGGCAGGTTGCTGTTCTGGCCGATCACCAGCGGCTTGATGATGTTGTCTGCCGAGCCGGCGATGCCGGCACACCAGATGACCATGAAAATGGCCATACCGGTCTGTCCCTGTTGGTAGAGCCAGAAAGCGGCAGGGCCCCAGATCAGTGCCGCCCCGAAAGGCACCAGTGACAGGATAATGGCCAGGAAGGCCAGGCCCGCTGCCGAGGGGATCCCGGCGATAAACAGCGATATGCCCACCAGGAAGCCCTGGGCCAGGGCTGTGCCCAGGATGCCGAAAACCACGCCCTGGATCGTCCCGCCGGCAATATTGAGCAGTTGCTCGGCCCGGCTGCCGCTGACGCGCTGCATGCCGGCCTGCAGCCATTGGGTCACGGCTGGCAAGCCTGCGTAGAAAAACAGTGCCATGACGCCACTCAGCACCAGCATGCCAATGCCCTGGCCGGCAATGCCGCCGAACTTCAGGGTTTCCTTGAGGCCGAACATCAGCACGTCATTGAGTTGCTGGCGCACATCGGCATCCCCGAGGATCAGCTTGTCCCACCATTCACTGATGGTCGGACCCACCCAGCGTATGCCTGTCAGCCATGCGGGGAGCGGGGGGATGCCATTGGCCAGCTGGTCTTTCAGCTTGAGGGCAAACTCACTGGCCACGCTGCCGAAACTCACGATGGCATACAGCAGGGGAAGTACGATCACGGTGAAGATCAGCAGCACAAAAAGTGATGCAGCCAGCCAGTTGCGCCCGCCGAGCAAGGCATTCACCCGCCAATAGGCCTGGCGGGTCGAGAACACGAAAATGGCTGCCCAGACCAGGGCGGAGGAAAAGGGCAGCAGGATCATGACACAGCCGCCAACCAGCAGGCCGAGTGCGACCAGCGTGGTCACCGGTTCCAGCAGTTTTCGATCCAGCATGCCGTGCCCCTCGGCGGTCTGCGACAATGCGACATGTTAACATGCACACTGTCACAAAAAAGCAGCGGAGACCGCAATGCAAGCCCAGATCCAGACCATGCTGGCGTTACAGGACAGCATGAATAGCAAGGTTCATCCGCAGTGGCGTGAGCAAGGATATGAATGGTATCGCGCTGTCTGGGTTGAATGTGCCGAACTGATGGATCACTACGGCTGGAAGTGGTGGAAAAAGCAGCAGCCGGACTGGGAACAGGTGAAGCTGGAGCTGATCGACATCTGGCATTTCGGGCTAAGCGACCTGCTGATGCAGCATGAGGATGCGAGTCACCTGTCTTCCATCCTCGAGGCGGCCTTGCGCGAATCCTGCGCCGCACAGGATTTCCGTGTCGCGCTCGAAAATTTCGTGGAGGCCACGCTGGTGCAGCGAGCCTTTGACCTCTCTGCTTTCGCACAACTGATGGCGGCAGCGGACCTCGGGTTTGAAGACCTGTATCGCGGTTATGTTGGTAAGAATGTGCTGAATTTCTTCCGCCAGGACCATGGCTACAAGGACGGCACTTACATCAAGCTGTGGGGCGGCCGGGAAGATAACGAACACCTGGTCGAGCTGATGGCCGGCCTCGATGTTGCCGGTGCATCCTTCAAGGACGATCTCTATGCTGCGTTGCAGCAACGCTACCGTGAGCTGGCGCGCTAAGGATCCTGTGATGACAGTCGAGCAGTTGCTGCAGAAAATCCGTACCCAGCCAGCAGCGGTCACCTTCGATGAGGTGATTGCCACCATCAATGCGCATTACGAGTATACCCCCACGCGTTTCATTAATGGGCTGAGTGACGCGAGGGCGGTCAATGAGGCGGGGCAGAATGAAGGGTCTTGCCGCATTTTTGCTTTTGCGCGGCTGCATGGCCTGGCGCAAGCAGAGACGCTGGCCTGCTTCGGGCGTTTCTACCTCGAGGATGTGCTGGGCAACCCGGCCGGAACCGATCACGCCAATATCCGTCATTTCATGCGCGACGGCTGGGCTGGTGTGGTTTTCGACGGTGAGCCGCTAGCGCCGAAACAGCAGTGACCTGAGCCAGCGCCACAGCGAGTTGTTGGTCAGTACTAGCCGGTCGATATCGTCAAACTGTTTGGCAAGGGCTTCCGGGTGTGCGTAGTACTGTGTGCGCGTCGTGAAACCTGGCGCGGGATCCAGTTCCTTCACCACCCGCGCCGGGTTGCCGGCAACAATGACATTCGCCGGCACGTCCCTGGTCACCACGCTGCAGGCGGCCACGATACTGTTGTCGCCAATCGTCACGCCTTTCAATACAGTGGCGTGATCCCCAACCCAGACATTGTTGCCGATATGCACGGGATATGCCTGCGGGTCGCGTTGTGTGCGGTCGTAGATGCCGTGCCAGTCGCAGTCAGTGACATAGGCGCCATTGGCGAACATGCAGCCGTCGCCGATGATGATTTCATCGGACGCGGAAATGCGCACGCCGGGCGAGATCATCACCGCATCGCCGATACGGATGGCGCCCTGGCCGGGTTCGCGTCCCCAGACACCGATGCGCACGCGCTGGTCAGCTTCGGCAACGATAGTCGGTGATTCGCCGATATGGATATTGTCGCCGGAAATGACCGTGTACCACGGTTTCATGATGGTGTGGTATTTGCCCAGCGAGGCACATTCCGGCCGCAGGAAAAATTCGGCATACCAGTGCCGGAAGCTCAGCCAGCTTTTCTTCACCCAGTAGGGACGCAGGTCTTCCTTCATCGCGTTGTAGCCTAGTGTTTCAGGTACAGGGTGAGCAGCTGTCCGGGCTTCAGCGTGGCCCGGTTCTTGTCGAGGGCGTTCCAGCGTGCGAGGTCATTCACGTCGAGCTTGTGCTTGCGCGCAATGGCCATCAGCGTGTCACCGCTCTGGACCTTGTAGGTGGTCTTGCCGCCAGCTGCCTTGCTCGCAACCGGCTTGCCCGGTGCGGCTTTGCCCGAGGAGACTGGGCTGGAGCTGTTGCTGGCGACCGTCTTGCCCTTGCCGGGCAGGGCGAGCTTGTCTCCCAGTCGCAAGGGGGTGTCGCTGCTCATCTTGTTGAGGCGGCGGATTTCATCGGCTGAGACCCCTTCACGCTTGGCCACAGACCACAGCGTGTCGCCGGCCTTGATGGTGTAGCTGCGCGCACCGGCCGGTATTGCCTGTCGTGCCGTTGCCTTGCGCTCCATTTCCTGCACCATCGGGTTGGCGGTCATCAACCGGTCCTGTTGGCCGCCGGCAAACAGGGTGCTGCCGCTGTTGTCGAGGCTGGCGATACGTTCGGCAAACTCGTTGGCCTGGTCGACAGGAACGAGCAGGCGATGCGGGCCTCCCGGCGGTGTGACCCAGCGACTGATGCCGGGATTCAGCAGGTGCAGCTCGTCGCTGCTGATATTGGCCATGTCGGCAGCGTGTGCGATGTCCATCTGTCCGGGGATGCGCACCTCAGTGAAATAGGGGAGGTCGGGGATGTAGGCCCAGTGCACCCCGTAGGCTTCCGGATCACGGCTGATCTGTGCCAAGGCCAGCAGTTTAGGTACATAGGCACGGGTTTCCGCCGGCACATCGAGGTTCCAGTAATCCGTGGGCAGGCCCCTGGCGCGGTTCTTTTCCACTGCGCGGTCAATGGTGCCCCAGCCGGCATTGTAGGCGGCGAGGGCCTTCAGCCAGTCGCCGTTGTAGTGGTCGCGCAGGAAGATCAGGTAGTCCAGGGCGGTATCGGTTGATTCAGGGATGTCGCGGCGGGCATCGAACCACCAGTTCATGTCCATCTTGAGGTGCTTGGCGGTACTCGGGATGAACTGCCACAGCCCTGATGCCTGGCTGCGCGAGAGGGCGAACGGGTTATAGGAGCTCTCGACAATCGGCAGCAGGGCCAGCTCGCCGGGAAGCTGGCGCTCTTCCAGTTTGTTGGCCACGTGGTACAGGTAGCGGGCAGCGCGGCCCGACATCCGGTCCAGGTAGGCCTGGTGGTTCGCATACCAGTTGCGTTCGGTGACGATGCGCGGGTTGGTGCTGCTGTTGGGCAGTTCGTAGCGGCGCTGGACCCTGTCCCACAGGTCAGGCTGCAGCGGCGGCGCTTTCTGCCAGTTAGCCCGGCATTGCTTGCCGTCACTGCGCAGCTTGAAAGGGAAATGGCCGAAATGGCTGCCGGAAACCTGGGCCCCCTCGTCCACATCCTGTTGCGAAGTGCTCTGGCAACCGGCCAGCAGCAGCGCTGTGGCGAGTACCGTCATGCCTGACAGGGAAAACAGCCTGGCTCCAAGCCTGCTAGCAAGGCGGGTCATCATCAGTGTTTCATCACTTTGTTGCATATCAATTCTTCATTGTCTGCCATCCCCCCCGATCTTTCCAGCTTTGTCAGCATCTGCAGCTAACCCGGGCAGCCCATAGCAACAATTTGCCAGAGAATTGATGACCAGGATCATTGTTTTGCAAGGGATTTGTCACAAAAAGCCAGGGGTCGGCAGTTGCCAGGCCGTGCAAAATGCGGGCCCTTTCGGTAACATGGCGCCGCCCGTCTGAATCCATACCCTGCTGTCTCTGGAGCTGTCCGTGCCTGCCATATCCCTGGACAAGGTAGAAGCATTAGCCCACAACTGGTCTTTCGGTGTTTTCCTCGTCATCATCGGCCTGGTCTGTGCGCTGATGCTGGCAGTCTCGTGGCTCCTTGGCGGTCGCTACCGCGGTAGAGCCAAGAATGACCCCTTCGAGTCAGGCATCGTCTCTGTTGGCAGTGCCCGCATGCGCTTGTCGGCCAAGTTCTACCTCACGGCCATGTTTTTCGTCATTTTCGATGTCGAGGCACTTTTCCTCTATGCCTGGGCGGTATCGGTGCGCGAATCCGGTTGGCCCGGCTTTATCGAAGCAACCATTTTCATCCTGGTGCTGCTGGCAGGCCTGGTTTATGTCTGGCGTATCGGTGCCCTCGACTGGACACCGGAAGCGCGCCGGCGCAAGGCCCTGCAGGCGCAAGCGCCTGGCCAGAATGCTGAAAAACATTAATGAATCCAGCTACCCGAGGTTTCGATGGACTACACGCTGACCCGCATTGATCCCGACGAGCCAGGCCGCTACCCGCCAGTCCAGCGCCAGCAGGTTGCCGATCCGCTGGAAGAGCAGGTACACAAGAATATTTTTGTCGGCAAGTTGGAAAATATCCTGCACAACGCCGTGAACTGGGGCCGCAAGAACTCGCTGTGGCCTTACAACTTCGGCCTGTCCTGCTGTTATGTCGAAATGGCGACCTCGTTCACCGCACCACATGACGTTGCCCGCTTCGGTGCCGAGGTTATCCGCGCGTCGCCGCGCCAGGCCGACCTGATGGTGATTGCCGGCACCTGTTTCATCAAGATGGCCCCGGTTGTGCAGCGCCTGTATGAGCAGATGCTGGAACCGAAATGGGTGATCTCGATGGGTTCCTGTGCCAACTCCGGTGGCATGTATGACATCTATTCGGTTGTGCAAGGTGTCGACAAGTTTTTGCCGGTAGATGTCTACATTCCCGGTTGTCCGCCGCGGCCCGAGGCTTTCCTGCAGGGGCTGATGCTGTTGCAGGATGCCATCGGCAAGGAACGGCGCCCGCTGTCATGGGTGGTTGGCGAGCAAGGTGTTTACAAGGCGAACCTACCGGCCCAGCGCGACCTGAAACAGGCTGAACGTTGCGCGGTCCAGGTGTTGCGCACACCCGATCAGGTATAACCGTTATTGCAGGAATGAAGTGAGTGACGCAAGACACCGATATCCAGCAGCCAGCCGCTGACGCACCACCACCAGCTGGCATCGAATACGAGATCGTGCGTGAACTGCATGAGCGGTTTGGTGCCGGTATTTGCCGTTTCCAGCGTACGCGCGATGACGTGCCAACCGTGTGGATCCCGCGTGAGCGGCTGGTCGAGGTGCTCGGTTTCCTGCGTCGCGTGCCGCGCCCGTATGTCATGCTGTATGACTTGTCTGCGATTGACGAGCAACTGCGTACCTATCGCCGCGGCCAGCCTCCCTCTGACTTCACGGTTTTCTATCATCTGCTGTCCATTGACAGGAACAGCGATGTGCGCGTGAAGGTTGCGCTCAACAGTAATGACCTGAACCTGCCGACTGTCACCGGTATCTGGCCCAATGCCAACTGGTATGAGCGCGAAGTGTGGGACCTGTTCGGTATCACATTTGAAGGCCATCCTCACCTTTCGCGCATCCTGATGCCGCCGAACTGGCAAGGTCATCCGCTGCGCAAGAGCTATCCTGCCCGTGCCACCGAGTTCGATCCGTTCTATCTCGATGCGGCAAAGCAGGATGCCGAGCAGGAGGCGCTGCGTTTCCGGCCTGAAGACTGGGGTATGAAGCGCGGCACCGAGAACGAGGACTACATGTTCCTCAATCTCGGCCCGAACCACCCGTCTGCGCATGGGGCTTTCCGTATCGTGCTACAGCTGGATGGCGAGGAAATTGTCGATTGCGTGCCGGATATCGGCTACCACCACCGCGGTGCCGAGAAAATGGCCGAGCGGCAGAGCTGGCACTCCTACATCCCCTACACCGACCGGATTGATTATCTCGGCGGTGTGATGAACAACCTGCCGTATGTGCTGGCAGTGGAAAGGCTTGCGGGAATCCAGGTGCCTGCGAGGGTCGAGGTGATCCGCGTGATGATGGCGGAATTCTTCCGCATCACATCCCACCTGTTGTTCCTGGGTACCTATGTGCAGGATGTCGGCGGGATGACGCCGATTTTCTTCATGTTTACCGATCGCCAGAAAGCCTACGATGTGATCGAGGCGATTACCGGTTTCCGTATGCACCCGGCCTGGTACCGCATCGGTGGTCTTGCGCATGACCTGCCGCGAGGCTGGGATACCAAGGTGCGTGAATTCCTCGACTGGATGCCTAAGCGCCTCGACGAATACGAGAAAGCAGCTTTCATGAACGGTATCCTGCGCGCACGCACTATCGGTGTGGCGCAGTACAATAGCAAGCAGGCGCTAGAGTGGGGTGTCACCGGGCCAGGCCTGCGCGCCACCGGTATCGACTATGACCTGCGCAAGCAGCGTCCGTATTCCGGTTATGAGAATTTCGAGTTTGATGTGCCGTTGGCGGCCAACGGTGATGCCTATGACCGGGCGATGGTGCGGTTGGAAGAAATCCGCCAGAGCCTGCGCATCATCCGCCAGTGTCTCGAGAACATGCCGGAGGGTCCGTACAAGGCTGACCATCCGCTGACCTGCCCGCCGCCGAAAGAGCGCACACTGAAAGATATCGAGACGCTGATCACACACTTCCTCAGTGTGTCATGGGGTCCGGTCATGCCGGCCGGTGAAAGCAGCCAGATGATCGAGGCCACCAAGGGCATCAACAGTTACTACATCATTTCCGATGCGAGCACGATGAGTTACCGCACGCGCATCCGGACACCGAGTTTCCCCCACCTGCAACAGATTCCTTCGGTGATCCGCGGATCGATGATCCCGGATCTGATCGCCTACCTGGCTTCCATTGATTTCGTGATGGCTGATGTCGACCGCTAAACCTGCCAATACCCACGCCGTGCTGGCTACCGATCGCGCACCGCGTTATTCGTTTCACCCGGAAGACCGGGAGGAAATCCTGCATTGCATCCATCATTACGATGATGCGCGAGCTGCATCTATAGATGCCCTGAAGATCGTGCAGAAGCGCCATGGCTGGGTGCCGGATGAGGCAATCCCCGCCATCGCCGGTATCCTCGGCATACCCGGTTCGGATGTGGAAGGTGTGGCCACGTTCTACAACCTGATCTTCCGCAAGCCTGTCGGTCGCCATGTGATTAAGGTCTGTGACAGCATCGGCTGTTTCCTCACCGGCTATGACGAACTGGTGGCTGCAATCAAGGCGCATCTCGGCATTGAATACGGCCAGACAACGGCAGACGGCCGCTTCACGCTGTTGCCGATCTGCTGCCTGGGCAACTGTGACAAGGGGCCGACACTGATGATCGATAACGACACCCACGGCCCGGTTCTGGTGGCAGACGTTCCGGCCCTGCTGGAGCGTTATGTATGAGCACGTTCAGCAGGGCAGCAGATACCCATCCCCTGACCTGGCGTATCGAGCGTCTGCAAGGGCAGGCGCTAGACCTCAAAACCTATGAAAGCCTCGAAGGTTTTGCTGCATTGCGCAAGGTTGTGAAGGAAATGTCGCCGGCGGATGTCCAGTCGCTGGTGAAGGATGCGAACCTGCGCGGGCGGGGTGGTGCCGGCTTTCCTGCGGGCATCAAGTGGTCCCTGGTGCCGATGGGCGAAAACGCGCCGAAACAGAAATACCTGGTCTGCAACGCTGATGAAATGGAGCCGGGTACGTTCAAGGATCGCCTGTTGATGGAGCAACTGCCGCACCAGCTGGTGGAGGCGATGATTGTTGCCGGTTATGCGTTGCAGGTATCGAAGGCGTATATTTTCCTGCGCGGTGAATACGTTGTTGCGGCCGAAAGGCTGAACCAGGCCATTGCTGAGGCGAAAGCTGCCGGTTATCTCGGCGACAATATTCTCGGCTCCGGCTGGGGCATGGAATTGTTCGTGCATACCGGTGCCGGCCGCTATATCTGTGGCGAGGAAACTGCACTGATCAACTCGCTGGAAGGCCGTCGTGCCAACCCACGCGCCAAGCCGCCATTCCCGCAAGTCTCCGGCCTGTGGGGCAAGCCGACAGTCGTCAACAATGTCGAAACCCTGAGCAATGTGCCGGCGATCGTCTTGCGCGGTGCCGAGTGGTTCAAGGGTTTGTCGCGCGGCAAGAGCCCTGATGCCGGCACCAAACTCTATGGCGTGTCTGGTCGCGCTGTGCGCACAGGCGTATGGGAGCTGCCGATAGGTACCACGGCTCGTGAATTGCTGTATGAACATGCCGGCGGCATGCAGAAAGGTCTCGACCTGATGTGCTGGTTGCCCGGTGGAGCCTCTACCGATTTCCTGTTGCCGGAGCACCTGGATCTGGCAATGGATTACGACACGATCATGAAAGCCGGCAGCCGGATGGGTACCGGGCTGATCATGGTGGTTGATAACAAGCAGAATATCGTTTCTGTCGTGCGCAACCTTGAACAGTTCTTTGCGCGGGAATCCTGCGGCTGGTGCACGCCATGCCGTGATGGTCTGCCATGGACTGTAAAGGTGCTGCAGGCCATCGAGCGCGGTGATGGCCGCCCGGGTGATATCGAGATGCTGGAACAGACCACGCGTTTCCTGGGTCCCGGCAAGACATTCTGCGCCCATGCACCGGGTGCGATGGAACCGCTGCAGAGTGCGCTGAAGTTTTTCCGCGGTGAGTTCGAACGCGGCATCAAACAGGCTGGGTGAGAGAGAAGATGGCTACCATTTTTGTCGATGGCAAACCCCACGAAGTCGATGGCGCAGACAACCTGCTGCGAGCCTGTTTGTCGCTGGGTCTTGATGTGCCTTATTTTTGCTGGCATCCCGCATTGGGTTCGGTTGGCGCTTGTCGTGCCTGTGCAGTCAAGCAATATGCCAATGCCGATGACAAGCGCGGCCGTATTGTCATGTCGTGCATGACGCCGTCGAGCGATAATACCTATATCTCTATCGACGACGAAGAGGCCAAGCAGTTCCGCAAGTCTGTGGTGGAATGGCTGATGACCAATCACCCCCATGACTGCCCGGTGTGTGAGGAGGGTGGTCATTGCCACCTGCAGGACATGACGGTAATGGTTGGCCACAACCAGCGCCGCTACCGCTTCAGCACGCGCACACACCAGAACCAGGACCTCGGCCCGTTCATCAACCACGAGATGAATCGCTGCATCGCCTGCTATCGCTGTGTGCGCTACTACAAGGATTACGCCGGCGGCGAGGATCTCGGTGTCTACGGCGCGCATGACAACCTGTATTTCGGCCGCGAAACCGATGGTGTTTTCGACAGCGAGTTCTCTGGCAACCTGATCGAGGTCTGTCCGACCGGCGTGTTTACCGACCGAACCCACTCGGAACGCTATAACCGCAAGTGGGACATGCAGTTTGCCCCCAGCGTGTGCCAGCAGTGCAGCGTCGGTTGCAATATCAGCCCCGGTGAGCGCTACGGTGAATTGCGCCGGATCGAGAACCGTTACCACGGCGAGATCAACCACTATTTCCTCTGTGACCGGGGCCGTTTCGGTCACGGCTACGTCAACCGCAAGGATCGTCCGCGCCAGCCATGGCAGCGCGTTGGCCAGGAGCAGAAATCTCTCGCGGTTGATGATGTGCTCGACGCTGCGGCCGATGCGCTGCGCGGTTGCCGGCGGGTGATCGGTATCGGTTCACCGCGTGCGAGTGTGGAGGCGAACTTCGCGCTACAGCAGTGGGTTGGCAAGGAAAATTTCTTCAGTGGCACCAGTGCTGCCAAGCAGGCTTTGGTGGAACAGGCGTTGGCCATCCTGCAGGACACTCCGGTGCGCACGCCGTCCTTGCGCGACATGGAACGTGCCGACGCCGTGTTGGTACTGGGTGAAGATGTCACCCAGACAGCGCCACGCATTGCCCTGGCCTTGCGCCAGGCAGTGAAGAACAAGGGGCTGGTCATGGCGGCGGGCAGCAAGATTGCTGACTGGCAGGCTGCGGGCGTCAAGGATATTGCCCAGAATGAATTGAGCCCGTTGTTTATTGCCAGTTTTGCCGCGACGCGCCTTGATGATGTGGCAGAAGCCAGCTGCCGCCTGGCCAGCGATGACATCGCCCGCCTCGGTTTTGCCGTGGCAAACAAGATCGACAACAGCGCCCCGACGGTCAGTGACCTGTCGCCCGAACAGGATGCGATGGCCAGCCGTATTGCTGGTGCCCTCCTGGCCGCAGACAAGCCTCTGTTGGTGTCCGGAACCGGTTGTGCATCACTGGCCATCATGCAGGCAACAGCCAACATCGCGATAGCCCTGCATGTCAGGGGCAAGGCGGCGGAAATCGCCCTGGTGCAGCCAGAAGTCAACAGTATCGGTGTGGCGTTGATTGGTGGCGACTCGATCGAGAAAGCGTTGGCCTTGCTGGAGAGTGGCGAAGCCGATGGCGTTATCGTGGTTGAAAATGACATTTACCGCCGTGCAGATGCCGAGCGGGTGGAGGCGGCGCTGGCGAAAGCCCGTGTCCTCGTTGCCATAGACCACCAGCAGACCCCTACCGTCGCCAAGGCAGATTTTGTGTTGCCGGCGGGCAGCTTTGCCGAAAGTGATGGCACGATGATCAACATGGAAGGCCGTGCCCAACGTTACTTCCAGGTTTACGATCCCGCCTATTACGATCCGGATTGCCAGATCCACGAAAGCTGGCGCTGGATCTACGCGTTGCATACCTCGGTCGAGCGCCGCATGGCCTGCTGGACCCAGTTCGATGACATCACACAGTTGTGTGCTGAAACCGTGCCGGCCCTTGCCCGTATCATGGATGCCGCGCCTAATGCGTCCTATCGCATGAAGGGTCTGAAGATAGCCCGCGCACCGCGCCGTTATTCTGGCCGCACGGCGATGCGCGCCAATTTGTCTGTGCATGAGCCGCGTGTATCACAGGATACAGACAGCGCCCTGTCATTCTCGATGGAAGGGTATGTCGGCCCGAACGAGCCTGCTTCTTTCGTGCCGTTTGCCTGGGCGCCAGGCTGGAACTCGCCGCAAGCCTGGACCAAGTTCCAGGATGAGGTGGGTGGCCACCTGCGTTCCGGCGATTCCGGCGTGCGGCTGATCGAGCCGAAAAATTCTGCACAATTCAGTTATTTCGCGGGTATTCCTGGCGCCTATGTCGTGCGGGAAGGGCAGTGGCAAGTCGCACCGTTGTATCACCTGTTTGGTAGCGATGAATTGTCGGTGCTGGCGCCGGCAGTGAAGTCGATGGTAGTCGGTGCATATGTCGCGCTGTCACCGGCGGATGCTGCCCGACTCAAGCTGGCTGAAAATAGCCTGGTGAAGGTCACATTGGGTAACCGAAGCTACTCCTTGCGCTTGAAAGTGAGCAAGTCGTTGACCGATGGGTTGGTCGGGCTGCCAGCCGGTATTCCGGGAATGCCGCCCATTCTCGGTCATTGCCATGCCACCCTGGCTGCGGCGGGGGGTCTGTGATGGAAGGCCAGTTTTTCGGTTTGAGCCTGGATGAGATCGGGACGATTGCGTTCTCGGTTTTCAAGGCTGTAGTGATCCTGCTGGTGACGGTGATCTGTGCTGCGCTGCTGAGCTGGGGTGAACGTCGGCTGCTGGCGTTGTGGCAAGATCGTTATGGCCCCAACCGTGTTGGTCCTTTCGGCGCTTTCCAGCTCGGGGCCGATATGCTCAAGATGCTGTTCAAGGAAGACTGGACACCGCCTTTTGCCGACAAGCTGACATTCTGGCTGGCACCGGTTATCGCGATGAGTGCCTTGCTGATTTCGTTTGCCATTGTGCCTGTCACGCCGACATGGGGTGTGGCCGATCTTGATATCGGGATACTGTTCTTCATGGCAATGGCCGGGCTCGCAGTGTATGCCGTTTTGTTTGCCGGCTGGTCGTCCAACAACAAGTACTCCTTGCTCGGCGGCTTGCGTTCGGCAGCACAGACGGTCAGCTATGAGGTTTTCATGGGCCTGTCGGTGATGGGTGTCGTGATTCTGGCTGGTTCATTCAACATGCGGGATATCGTCGAGGCGCAGCAAGACGGGTGGTTTGTCGTGCCGCAGTTCCTGGGATTCGTGACCTTCCTGTTGGCAGGCGTTGCTGTGGCGCACCGGAGTCCTTTCGACTTGCCTGAGGCGGAATCAGAGCTCGCCGCTGGCTACCACACAGAATATGCCGGCATGAAATGGGCGATGTTCTTTGTCGGCGAGTACGTAGGTGTCGTGCTCGTCTCGGCGTTGACGGTTACGCTGTTTTTCGGTGGTTGGCAGGAGCCGGCGATCCTGGGCCTGGATTTGTGGCCGGAATTCCTTTCCTTTATCCCCGCCTTTTTCTGGTTTGCGATCAAGACGGCATTTTTCATCATGTTGTTCATCCTGGCGCGGGGTGCTTTGCCTCGGCCACGGTATGACCAGGTCATGGCGGCAGGTTGGAAATTCTGCCTGCCACTGACCCTGTTGAACCTGCTCGCAACCGCTGCAGTAGTCCTGCTGCAACAAGGGGGTGTCTGATGGCATCAGCCAAGCAGATTCTGTGGGGAATTGGTAGCCAGCTGCGCAGCATGTGGATGGTTTTCAGCCATGCCTGGCGCAAGCGCGACACCTTGCAGTATCCCGAAGAGAAAGTGTACCTGCCTCCGCGCTATCGCGGTCGCATCGTGTTGACGCGTGATCCCGACGGTGAGGAACGCTGCGTGGCTTGCAACCTTTGCGCGGTAGCCTGCCCGGTTGGCTGCATCTCGCTGCAGAAAGCCGAGAAAGAAGATGGCCGCTGGTATGCCGATTTTTTCCGGATCAATTTCTCACGCTGTATTTTTTGTGGCATGTGTGAAGAGGCATGTCCGACAACTGCGATCCAGTTGACGCCGGATTTCGAGATGGCCGAATACAACCGCCAGAATCTGGTGTATGAGAAAGAACATCTGCTGATTTCGGGTGTTGGCAAGTACCCCGACTATAACTTCTATCGCATGTCAGGTATGGCTATTGCCGGCAAGCCGAAAGGTGCTGCTGAAAACGAGGCGCAGCCAATTGATGTGCGTGGCCTGATGCCCTGAGGACTGTTTATGCAAATGGCATTCTATGTTTCTGCGCTGGTGGCCCTGTTTGCCACCATGCGCGTGATCAGTACACGAAACCCGATCCATGGCTTGTTGTATCTGGTGATTTCACTGCTGGCGGTGGCGATGATCTTCTTTGCTGTCGGCGCGCCATTTGCCGGTGCGCTGGAAATCATTGTCTATGCGGGCGCCATCATGGTGCTGTTTGTTTTTGCGGTAATGATGCTCAACCTTTGTGAAAAGGTCATCCAGCAGGAGCGGGCCTGGACTGCGTTGTCCGTATGGGTGGGGCCTTCAGTGCTTGCTGCTGCCTTGCTGTCACAGCTGGCCTATTCGCTGGTCACGGGTGAACTGCCTGCTGCCGGCTTGCATGGCGTTGGAGCAAAGCAGGTCGGTATTGCCCTGTATGGGCCTTACTTGCTGTGTGTTGAACTGGCTTCGCTGTTGTTGCTGGCGGCACTGGTGGCGGCTTACCACCTTGGCCGCCTTGATGAGAAAGAGTAATGCCAATGAACGGTATCCCGCTTGAACATGGTCTGCTGCTGGCGGCAGTGTTGTTTGTCCTGGGGCTCACCGGCGTGCTGGTGCGCAGGAATATCCTGTTTGTCCTGATGAGTATCGAAATCATGATGAATGCTGCTGGCCTGGCCTTTGTGCTGGCAGGAAGCCGTTGGGGCCAGCCAGATGGGCAGATCATGTTCATCCTGATCCTCACCCTGGCGGCTGCGGAAGCATCGATCGGCCTGGCCATCGTGTTGCGGCTGTTCCGCCGTTTCCATTCGCTGGATATCGATGCAGCAAGCGAGATGCGCGGATGATCGACTCTAACCTCCATTTGTTGTTCCTGACTTTTGTATTCCCGTTGCTGGGTTTCTTGTTGCTGTCTTTTTCGCGAGGCCTTCTTCCAGAGCGGTTCGCGGCGCTGATCGGGGTTGGCTCCATGGCACTCTCGGCGTTGGTGGCTGCTGTGATCAGCTACACATTCCTTACTGCGCCGCCCGAGGGTGGGGTATTCACCCAGGTGCTATGGACGTGGATACAGGTCGGTGATTTTGCTCCGCGCTTTGCCCTGCGTCTTGATGGGTTGTCGCTCACGATGCTATGTGTGGTGACCGGTGTGGGTTTCCTGATCCACTTGTTTGCTTCCTGGTATATGCGCGGTGAAGAAGGCTATTCCCGTTTTTTCGCCTATATGAACCTGTTCGTAGCCAGCATGCTGTTTCTCGTGCTCGGCGACAACCTGCTCTTCCTTTACTTTGGCTGGGAAGGTGTTGGCCTCTGTAGCTATCTCCTGATCGGCTTCTATTACCAGCATGTTGCCAATGGCCATGCGGCAATGAAGGCTTTCATCATCACGCGAATTGGCGATGTGTTCATGGCCATTGGCCTGTTCGTCTTGTTCCGTGAGCTGGGCACACTGGATATCCAGGACATCTTGCAGGCGGTTCCCGCTCATGCAGACAAGGACGCCCTGGCGCTGGCTGCAATGTTGTTGCTCGGTGGGGCAGTGGGCAAGTCCGCCCAGCTGCCCTTGCAGACCTGGCTGGCTGATGCGATGGCAGGGCCTACCCCGGTTTCTGCATTGATCCATGCGGCAACGATGGTGACGGCCGGTGTCTACCTCATAGCCCGAACCCATACGCTGTTCATTTTCTCGCCGGAAGTCTTGCAGTTGGTGGGCATGATAGGTGCTGTCACCTTGCTGCTGGCCGGGTTCAGTGCGCTGGTGCAGACCGATATCAAGCGCATCCTGGCTTATTCCACAATGAGCCAGATCGGCTATATGTTCCTTGCGCTCGGTGCGGGTGCATGGCAAGCCGCCATTTTTCACCTGATGACGCATGCCTTCTTCAAGGCGCTGCTGTTCTTGTCGGCGGGGGCGGTGATCGTTGCCTGCCATCATGAGCAGGACATCCTCAAGATGGGCGGCCTGCGCAAGAAACTGCCGCTGGTTTACCTCTGTTTCCTTGTCGGGGGTTCTGCCTTGGCGGCACTGCCTTTTGTCACGGCAGGTTTCTATAGCAAGGATGAAATCCTCTGGTTGGCGTATGCCAATGGCAAGATGGCATTCCTTTATGCCGGTCTGTTCGGGGCGTTGTTAACCTCTATCTATACGTTCCGGCTGATTTTCCTTGTGTTCCATGGCGAGGAGAAAACCGATGCACATGCTGGACACGGCATTGCCCATGTCTTGCCGCTGGTGGTGTTGCTGCTGTTGTCTACGGTGCTGGGTGGCTTGATACACCCGCCACTCGCCGGTGTGTTGCCGGCAGTGGTTGATACCGGTGCCGGTGCACAGAAACATGTTCTTGAGATGATTTCAGGGGCAATAGCGATCGCCGGCATTCTGGTGGCAGCATGGCTATTCCTGCCAGCCCGTAAGCCGCTGCAGGGCTTCTTTAACACCCGCTTTGCCCATGGTTTCCGCTGTCTGTGGAAATATGCCTGGGGATTCGACATGTTGTATGACAGGGTGTTCGTGAAGCCATATATGTGGCTCGTAAGGCTCAATCGTAATGATGTTATTGACCTGCTCATTGAAAGTATCCCGCTGGTGATGCGCGGTGGCCATGACGTTTTGAGTGCCACAGAAAATGGTCGTCTTCGCTGGTATGCGGTTGCAGTGACTTCTGGTGCTGCTGCAGTGCTGTTTGTAGTGCTGTGGCTGTAACGACTGAACAGGAAATATGACGCGATGAATCTGTTGCCCTGGTTGATTTTTACCCCCCTGCTCGGAGGGCTGCTTTGCTGGCAGAGTGAGCGCCTGGGACGTGGCTCGCCGCGCTGGCTGGCCCTGTTGACAATGTTATTGACGGCGGCATTGGGTGTGCATTTCCTGCTTATAGGGGATTACTCACTGGATGCATCTGCCCTGGGTGGTAATGGCTGGCAGGCGGAATTCCGGGCCCCATGGATTCCGTCGCTCGGTATCAGTTTCCATCTCGGCCTGGATGGCCTTGCCCTGTCGATGGTTCTGCTGACAGCGGGTCTCGGCTTGGCGGCGGTCTTGTGTTCATGGCGTGAAATCCAGAAGAACGTCGGTTTTTTCTATCTCAACCTGTTGTGGAACCTGGCAGGTGTTATCGGCGTGTTTCTGGCATTGGACTTGTTTGTCTTCTTCTTTTTCTGGGAAGTCATGCTGGTGCCGATGTATTTCCTCATCGCATTGTGGGGGCATAACACGCCGGGTGGCAAAGGCCGGATACATGCGGCGAACAAGTTTTTTATTTTCACCCAGGCCAGTGGTTTGTTGTTGCTGATGGCTATCCTGGCGCTGGTGATGGTGTACTACCACCAGACCGGTATGCTGACTTTTGACTACGACTTGCTGCGCAATGCGCGGATGCCCTTGCAATTGGAATATATTCTCATGCTCGGGTTTTTTATCGCCTTTGCAGTAAAGATGCCGGTAGTTCCACTGCATTCATGGCTGCCTGATGCCCATGCCCAAGCGCCTACTGCAGGCAGTGTTGATCTTGCCGGCATCCTGCTCAAGACCGCGGCAGTTGGCCTGCTGCGTTATGTACTGCCTATATTTCCCAATGCCTCGGCCCATTTCGCGCCGGTGGCGATGTGGTTGGGTGTTGCCGGTATTTTTTATGGGGCGGTACTGGCTTGTGCGCAACATGACATCAAGCGTTTGGTTGCCTATACGAGCATTTCCCACATGGGCTTCGTGCTGGTTGGTATTTATGCCGGCACATTGCTCTCCTTGCAGGGTGTCATTGTGCAGATGTTGGCCCATGGCCTTTCTGCGGGAGCACTTTTCATCCTGTGCGGTGAAATTTATGAGCGCTTGCACACCCGTGACCTGCGCCAGATGGGTGGCTTGTGGTCGAGGATTGCATGGCTTCCCGGTTTTTCGCTGTTTTTTGCTGCCGCTTCACTCGGTCTGCCCGGCACGGGCAATTTTGTCGGGGAATTCATGATATTGCTGGGATCGTTCAAGGTGGCACCGGTAGTGGTTGCGGTGGCAACGGCGGCGCTGATCCTGGCTGCCGTGTACAGCCTGTTGATGGTGCAGCGTTCTTTTTTTGGTCCGGCAAGTTCATCTGAGCAGCTGGAGGGGCTGACAGTGCGTGAAACCGGTATGGTGTTGTTGCTGGCGGTTTGCCTGATATGGCTCGGCGTATTCCCGCAGCCGGTGCTGGATCTGACTGAGGCGGCGATGAAGCCGCTGGTGAGGTGATGGGGATGTCAAGTGAACTGACCTTGCAAGGCCTGCAGGCCCTCGCGCCAATCATTGCCTGCAGCGTTACTGCTGTGGCAGTCATGCTGGCCATTGCTTTCAAGCGCAACCACTTTTTCAATGCTACGGTAACCGTTGCAGGTTTGAACCTCTCATTGTTGGCAGTGTGGTGGGTCTATACGAATATTGCGCTGCCGCAGCCGGTAACGCAGTTGTTTGTTGTCGATGCCTATGCCTGCTTTTACATGGCGTTGATCCTGTTTGCTACGCTAGCCTGTGTCACCTTGGCCAATGCCTATATGGAGACACATCCCGGCAACCGGGAGGAATTGTATCTGTTGATCACCCTGTCTGCCGTTGGTGGGCTGGTCATGGTTTGCAGTCGCCATATGGCGGGCCTGTTCATTGGCATGGAAATCCTCTCAGTGCCGTTGTTCGGTCTCGCTGCTTACAGTTTCCAGCGTTCCCGCTCGCTGGAGGCCGGTGTCAAGTACCTGGTTTTATCGGCAATGTCGACCGCGTTCATGCTGTTCGGCATGGCTTTGCTCTATTCGCAGACTGGTGAATTGTCTTATGCCGGCATACAAAAGATGCTGGTAAGCCTGGAAACCCTGCCGGCGATAGCCTGGGCAGGCTGTGCCATGCTCTTTGTGGCATTTGCCTTCAAGTTGTCATTTGTGCCGTTCCACCTGTGGACACCAGATGTCTATGAGGGTGCCCCCGCGCCCGTTTCTGCATTCCTGGCGACGGTGAGCAAACTCGCTGTTTTTGCCGCGTTCCTGCGACTTTTGCAAGAGCTGCCGCTGATGTCTTTTGGTCCGATGCATGATGTGCTGACAGTCATTGCCGGCCTGTCCATTGTGGTTGGCAATTTGCTGGCATTGACGCAAAGCAATATCAAACGCCTGCTGGGCTATTCGTCAATTGCCCACTTCGGGTACTTGATGATAGCCGTCGTGGCTGATCTGCGTATGGAGCAGCCGACAGTGGCGATCTACTTGCTGACCTATATCATCACAACGCTCGCCGCCTTTGGTGTCATGATCCAGGTTTCAAGCCCTTACAACGGGGCGGATGCCGATAACCTGCATAACTACCGTGGCCTTTTCTGGCGCAGGCCGTATCTCGCATCAGTCCTGACGGTGTCTATGTTGTCGATGGCTGGCATCCCGCTCACTGCCGGCTTTATCGGCAAGTTCCACATCATCTTCATCGGTGTCGGCGCCGGGGAGTGGTGGCTGCTGGCCGCCCTTGTCATTGGTAGCGCCTTGGGGCTCTATTACTACCTGCGCGTGATGATCACCCTGTTCCTTGCTGAAGCGGGCATGCGCCGTTTTGAGGCGCCGTTGAACTGGGGGCGCACCACAGGCGGGCTGGTATTGCTGTTTCTGGCGTTGCTGATGTTGCTGGTCGGTGCTTACCCGGACCCGTTTCTGAGGCTTGTGATGGCTTCGGGAATGTCAGCTTGAAGTTGGCATGATCCATGCTGCCTTTGTGGGGAGGACAAACCACATGAGGGCTGCGAAATGGCTACATTCTGGACAGGATCGGCTTTTGCTTCTGACTATGGCAATACGTCATCATTGCGTATCCAGCCTGGCTATGGGGTTCTGAACCGGGCAATTGAGCGGGCTATACTGGCCCAGTTTGATGACACAGATCACTCGGTCTGCGTTGCAGAGGATGATGTGGTGGTCCATTGTGGTTACCTGGAATGCCACCACCGCATGACGCGGCAGGATTTCGATTTGCCTGGTTGATTCAGCCCATGTTTTCCGGGCCCCAATAGGCGCGCATGCGTTGTATTTTGCCCGCGTCATTGAGTTCGAAGACATCAATAGGGCTGATTTTTATGCCGGGCATCAGAACATGGAAACAGAAGGCCACTGAATTGCCTGCGCAGCGTGGTTGGCCTTCCAGTTGAAGTTTGACCCCCATCTCAAAGGCCTTTTTATAGAAGGCCTTGATGGCGGCGAGGCCATGGTGCGGGTCTGAGCCTACAGGGTCTTCCACGCTTGCATCAAATGCATAGATATCCTCAATAATGCCAAGGTCCTCTTTTTCAAAAGCCTCGATGTAACGTGCCACGACTTTTTGCAAGCTTGTATTTTCCATGTGCATGCCGGATATCAGTTGTTGCGGTTGAAGAACTCGCGCCAGAATTTTGCCAGTGAATTGAGGCCCATGGAGGCTACTGCCAGTGTTACCCCGGATTGGGCAAGGTAAATTGAGTTCATTTCGGCCATGCCCTTGAACAGGTGATAGGTTCCCAACAGGCCGATAGAAAAGGTTGCAATAGTCGCAATTGCTGCCTTTATCAGTTGTGAAAGAGAAAACGGGTTTTCGCTTCTCATGGCGCCGGCAGTTAGCTCTTTGGGTGAGTTTGTGTTTTATTGTTTTTCACGACGCTCGGCTCTTTATTCAGTGTAGTGCCCGTTTCCGGGAGGTGGAAGCTATTGCATCGCTTTCCGTTAATGCCTTATTGCCCTGGGGCTGCTGTGTGAGGTGTGTCTGCACATAGCGTTGTAGCCGTAATATCGAGTTGTTAAGTACTTCAACCGTCTGGCTCAGCTGGTCGAGCGTGATCAATACAGTTTCCGGATCGATGGTTGCTTTCTGGTCTTTCATGGCAACTCCTGTCCTTTCAGATTCTGATTCGGAGCAAGGGCACTTGGGGTGCCCTTGTCTTCGCTGCATACCGATTATTCCCAGCTCAGCGCTCCGCCTGTCTGGTACTCAATCACCCGAGTTTCAAAGAAATTCTTTTCCTTGCGGAGATCCATGATCTCGCTCATCCACGGGAACGGGTTTTTTGCGCCGGGGAACGCCTCCGGCAAGCCCAGCTGTGCAAGCCGGCGGTTTGCAATGAACTGGAGATATTCTTCCATCATGACCGCATTCATGCCCAGAACGCCGCGAGGCATGGTGTCTCGTGCGTACTCGATTTCCAGTTCTGTGCCCTCCAGGATCATCTGGATGACTTCCTGCTGGAATTCGGCAGTCCATAAGTGCGGGTTTTCAAGCTTGATCTGGTTGATCACATCAACGCCGAAATTCAAGTGCATCGACTCATCGCGCAGGATGTACTGGAACTGTTCGGCAACGCCGGTCATCTTGTTGCGGCGGCCCATGGAGAGGATCTGGGTGAAGCCGCAGT
>CALMIC010000138.1 GCA_937864065.1 uncultured Cellvibrionales bacterium
AGACACTGATCAAGCCGGGTGGCTGGGAAATCGATGATATTCGCCAGTACTTCAAACAGCACATGCAGCCCGAATTCGGTGCTTTCGGCATGCTCGGCAAGCCTTACCCGTTCCATGCCGGCGTCAAGCCGCCGGTGAAGGAGTAACAGAACATGATCGGTATTGTGTCCCAGGGCGCGTACATCCCGCGCATGCGTTTGCCCCAGTCTGTGATGGCAGGCAAGTCACCAAAAGACGGTGGCCCGGAAAAGGCAGTCGCGTGGATGGATGAAGACAGCGTGACCATGGCCGTGGCTGCCGCGCAGAATTGTTTGCAGGGTTTTGACCGTTCCCGCGTCGATGCGGTGCTGTTTGCCACGACGACCTATGCCTTTGCCGAGAAACAGGGGGCGGCCATCATTGCGAAGGCGCTGAACCTGAAAGGTGATGTGCGTACAGCAGATATTTCGCACAGCACCCGTGCCGGCACTATCGCACTGCAATCGGCCATCGATGCCGTGAAAGCCGGCAGCGCAAGCCGTGTACTGGTGATTGCCGCGGATTGCCGCATGGGTGCGCCGGGTTCCGGTTTCGAAGCCAATACCGGTGACGCAGCAGCAGCGTTCCTGGTCGGTGCGGAAGGCGCGATTGCCTCGCTGGACTGTGCTTGTGCACATACCACCGAAATTATCGACATCTGGCGCAAACAGGGCGACCGCTTCGTGCACAGTTGGGAAGACCGTTTCGTCAACGTGCACGGTTATATCGAAAATACCGTTGCTGCTATCAAAGGTCTGGTGGCGAAAAGCGGCATCGCACTGGACTCGATCAGCAAGGCCGTGCTGTACGCACCTGAAGCCCGCTCGCTCGGCGAGATGAGCAAGGCTGCCGGTATTGCCAAGGAGCGGATCCAGGATCCGCTGTTCGGCAAGGTTGGCAATGCCGGTGCGGCGTTCGCGCCCCTGTTATTGGTCGCTGCGCTGGAGCAGGCCAAAGCGGGTGAGAAAGTTCTGGTAGCCAATTACGGTGACGGAGCCGAAGCTCTGTTGCTCACCGTCAATGGTGCGCGTGTGAAGGCTGAGGGCTACCGCAGCGTGAATGAACTGCTCGCTCGTCGCAAGGTCGTCGATGCCTACGGCAAGTACATGAAAGCGCGTGGCCTGACGATTTCCGAATACCCCGACAGTGATGACCAGGGCATTTCCGCGACCGTACATTTTCGTGAGCGTGACGAGGACCTGTCGCTCGAAGGCCAGCAGTGCACACACTGCGGTACGCACCAGTTCCCGAAGGGTCGCGTCTGTGTCCGCTGCCACAGCAAGGACCAGTGGACGCCGGCCTGTTACAGCGATCTCACCGGCAAGGTGGTGACGTACACGCTTGATGCATTTTTCCCGTCGCCTGAGCCGCCGACGGCTGTCGGCATTGTCGAGATCGTGAACGCTGACGGTTCTGCCGGTCCGCGCATCCACATGCAGATTTGTGAAACGTCCACCAAAGACATTGCGGTAGAGTTGCCGGTTGAATTCACCTTCCGCTGTATCCATCGTGTCGGTCTGCGGCCGAACTATTTCTGGAAGTGCACGCCAACCACTTCGGCTACTACTGAAGGAGCTGCCGTATGAGCATCAAAGATAAAGTTGCCATCGTTGGTGTCGGTTGCTGCAAGTTCGGCGAGAACTGGGACAAGTCCGAAGAAGACATGATTGTCGAGGCGGCGTACGAGGCGTATGCCGATGCCGGTATCA
>CALMIC010000139.1 GCA_937864065.1 uncultured Cellvibrionales bacterium
CTGACATGCAGCACGGAAAATGTCTCGCCCGGCTCGTCACGCAAGCGGAAACGGCTTGCATCGACGAGGTTGCCACAGACGTGGATCCTGCGGGCGGCACCGTGCGTCGCCAGGATATTGGCGAGATGCTGGCTCACGCTGGCAAGCACATCAACACGCTTAAGGGTTTCCATCGCACGCTGCTGGTAGAAAGGCGGCAGGCGATGCAGGTTGAAGGAATCGTGTTCGGTCAGCACCGATTTCGCACCGCAGGCACGGGCCAACGGCTCGACAAACAACCCGGCACCGAACAGTGAGTGCGCGTGGATCACATCGGGCTGCCAGCCCTGTTGCTGCAGCGCAGCGACATGCCGCTGCAACAGCCGCAACTGCCAGCGCCAGGTGAATGCCGACTGGTATTTCTTTTTCGGCAACAGGTGGCGGTAACGGATGCAGTCCGGCGGCAAGACATCACTGCCATCCACCGTTTCCGACAATCCACCTGCAGCCAGTACTGCGCGTAACCAGCGCAAGGCTTTCAATTCACGCGATTGCACCGCGAGCACTTTCACATCGTAGTGCTGCTGTGCGAGCAGGGCCTGTTCGCGGAAGAAAGAGCCGATGATCGGGTTGTCCCTGTCCGGATACCAGGACGGCAGGTAGAGGATTTTTTTCATTTTATATCTGCTTGCCGTTACACGGCCTGATTAGCCTACTATAAAAAAGTTCGCCAACTCTTGCCGCTTTGCTTTCAATGAATCTACTGGTTAGCGCAGAAATTGCTAAAGAATCACCAGCAACCAAAACAAATGAAATCACCATATTACCCCCCCCCCACCGGCTATCGGGTCGGCTTCTATAATGCCTGCTTTTTTCAAAGCTATCATCACGGGCATGTGGGAAAGGTATATTCCATAACTGATAGTACCAAGATAAACCATTGGCCTTGATGCAAATAATCTTGAAATTAGTGTCCCACTGCCCTTTTCATATGTGATCATGAAAAAAGTTATCACTGTCATCATGAAGTATTCTATTTTTTCATTTGGATAATTCGCATACAGAAATATTGTTAGCAGCGAAGCAAACAAAACTGTATTGCTTTTATTTATACTTTTCTTCGTGCTTTCTCTAATCTTGTAGGCGGCTATACCAGCACAATATGAAAAACAATATGGCAGCGGACTCCAATGCATGGCAAGTTTTGCTTCATGTTTTTCAAATGGAAATAATTTATAGCCGTGTTTTACAAAAATCCAATACGCGATAAAAGAAGTGGCGATTAAATAGAAGGATTGTCTATTAGTTACAATTCTTTCTGCAATGAACGGCAATAATAGATACCAGAAAAACTCTATTGACAATGACCACTCGACCCCAAGAATGGAATTTGTTATTCGATAGTCAAAGAATCCGATGAAAAACATATGCATTAAAATATTGTATGTATCTATCGAAACGGAAAACTTTTCAAGCCAATAGCTGTTATTGATTTCGAAAGCAACTGCCGCAATTATCCAGAAATAATACAGGGGCGCTAGCCGCCATATCCGTTTGTTCAAATACTGTCCATAGCTACCCGACTGCTTGAATGAAGCCGATACGCTGTATCCTGAAATGACAAAAAAAACGTATACCCCCGCCTTGCCAAGATCCGCTAGCGCGTTGCCGGCAGCGCCAAACTCCCGCAACCCCGCTCCGCCAGCGTGAATCATGCCCACACTAAGCGCAGCAAACGCCCTCAAACCTGTTATAAAGTCTGTCTCTCCGTAATGCTTTCTAGCTATCATTCAAATTCCTGCTGCAACAAATAATGTGCATTTGTATAAACACGAAGCTTTCTGGCTACCGCAGATTTTTGTGCTTCGCTTTCCTGTTCAGGTAACGCCAGATGATAACCGCTGCACGCCGGATGCCCAGCTGCGCCACCAGCCGTGCTGACACACCGGCAGCAAACGCCAGCCGCCCGGCGAGCGGCTGCGGCCCGGTGCGGCCCAGCATGCCGCGCAATTTGCGGTATACCAACGACCCGAACACCGGTTCACTGTAACGGTGCGACTCGCGGTTGCTGTCGACCAGATCAAGCGCCAGCTGCACGGCGGCATCCACATCCTGCGACGGGCTGCGGCCAAGGTTCAGCGCGACCAGTGCAGACTGTTGCCGGCTGTCGAGCTGCCGTCCGAGC
>CALMIC010000140.1 GCA_937864065.1 uncultured Cellvibrionales bacterium
AGCGCGACGTAAGCGTTTGCGTGTTTTTTCGAACCGTCCTGGCCGCGCTGCCGGTGATGGTGCAGGTTGCCGCTACCTATTCGCGCCACTGCGAGCTGTCGTTCATCGCGCCGGACATCAACCGCAAGCTGTCGGCTGCCCATTTCCGGGAGCCGGCGATCGGCTATGACACACTGGTCTCCAACAAGCCGATGTTCTGGCAGGTGCGCTGCCACGGTAAAACGCTGCAGTACCAATCGCTGCCGGCACGGCCGCTGGCGGACATCGCCTGTATCCTGAATGGCCGCTTGCAGTTCTATTTCGGCAGTTACAGCCCGGTCACCTATCTGCTGGATGCCGATTACCTGCAGGCTGTGCAGCAGGGTGTGGCGCCGCCGGTGGCAGGCTGGCTGACGCAATACGGTTCGGACAGGCACTGGTCGTCGCTCTGGTTCGCCGCCAATGCGCTGGCCCTGCTGGCGGCCGCGTGGCTGGTGCGGCGGCAGTGGCCGGCGCTGGATATGGCTGGCCGCAGTGCGCTGCTGCTGATGCTGTTGTGCCTGGGGCAAGGTTTCCCGGTGGCGCCGGAGCAGCGCTTCATTGTCGCGCCGATGGTGATGGCCTGGGTGCTGGCGGTGGCGTTCCTGGTGAACGGCCTCTACAGCAGGTTGTGTTCTCGCGCGAACACATAACCGGCCAGCTTCCTGCCAACACAATCAGCCGCCCACCTGCTGCAGCCAGTCCTGCAGGTTGTAGTAGTTGGTCACGCGGCTGATCCGGCCGTGGCGGATGTCGAAGAACGCGCCGACCGGCAAGGTGTAGCGCTGGCCGGTGGCGGGCAGGAAGTCGCCGTCGGTGGTCTTGTAGATGCCCTGGATGACGAATTCGGCGGCGGCGCGGCTGCCGTCATCGTTCACCATCACCACGAGATCGCACACCTGTTCGCTGTAGCAGCGGTCCATGCGGGCGAGGAAAGTGCGGAACGCGGCCTTGCCGGTTTCGCGTCGGCCCTGGTTCACGTCGTGGGCGACGTCGTCGGTCAGCAGGGCGAGCATGCCTTCGCGGTCGTGGTGATTGAAGGCGGCGTAGTACTGTTCGATCAGTTGTGTGCTTGTCATGGGCGTCGGCTATCCTGAACGGGCGGGTTGCGCCGTGTGTTTGTCCGGTGCAGCTGGCAATTCTAGATGTTTGGAACGTGCCGGCAAATTGTATCTGCGGGAACTGTATTTGCCGAAATGTTTGCAACAACTGCGGTTTGGCCATGTCTGTGGAAGATCCGTCGAGAGGAGTGTTGCCATGTCCCGTTACCGTTATCCAGTGATCCCGTCTTCGGCGATCACACCGGAAAAGGTTTACCAGCAGCGGCGCACCCTGCTGAAGCTCATGGGCTTCGCCGGGTTGTCGTCGCTGCTCGGGGATGCGCTCGCTGCTGATACGGCCGATACACTCACGCCCTACGAGCACGTTACTGGCTACAACAATTTCTATGAGTTGGGGCAGGCGAAGACCGACCCTGCCGCGAATGCACACCGCCTGAAAACCGCGCCGTGGTCGGTCGCGATAGAAGGCGAAGTGGCGAAGCCTGGCACATACACCCTGGAAGACATCCTGAAGCCGCATGCGATCGAGGAACGTGTCTACCGTTTGCGTTGTGTGGAGGCGTGGTCGATGGTGATCCCGTGGAACGGCTTACCGCTGAAGGACCTGCTGGCGCGATTCGGACCGACGTCGAAAGCCAGGTACGTGGTGTTCGAGTCAATATTTGATCCGGATAACCTGCCGGGACAGAAAGACAACCGCAGCGGCTTGCAATGGCCGTATGTGGAAGGCCTGCGCATCGACGAGGCGATGCATCCGCTCACCCTTCTCGCTGTCGGGCTGTATGGAAAAACCTTGCCGAACCAGAACGGTGCGCCGCTGCGGCTGGTGGTGCCGTGGAAATACGGTTTCAAGAGTATCAAGTCGATTGTGCGCATCCGCCTGCAGGAGCAACAACCGGTGACGACCTGGAACCTGTCAGCGCCGCATGAATACGGTTTCTACGCCAATGTGAACCCGGCGGTTGACCATCCGCGCTGGAGCCAGCAAAGCGAAAGGCGCCTGCCGTCATCGCTATTCAACCCGAACCGCATTTCCACGCAGCTGTTCAATGGTTATGCGGAGCAGGTGGCATCGCTGTACCGTGGCATGGACCTGCGGGTGAATTTCTAGGTTGCCGCAGTGACAACCGTTCCGCTGCCGCGCTATAGCCAGGCTGTGCTGGTTGTTGGCCTGTGCTTGCCGCTGTCCTGGTTGCTATGGCAGGGCATGCACAACATGAATGATCCGGATCCCGGCAAGACTCTCGTGCATGGCCTCGGATTGTGGTCATTGCGCATCCTGCTGCTGACGCTGGCGATCACGCCCATGAACCGCTTCACGCCCGTGCAGTGGTTGCCATGGCGACGAACACTCGGTCTTGCAGCACTTTCCTATGCGTTGCTGCATGTGCTGGCCTATGCATTTTTCTATCTCGGGTTTGATGTTGCGTTACTGGCGCGCGAGCTGGTGAAGCGCCCCTACATTGTTGTCGGTGCAAGTGCCTTGCTGGTGCTGGTGGTACTCGGTACCACGTCCACGCGGCGTTGGCAGCAGCGGTTGGGAAGGCGCTGGAAAATGTTGCACCGCCTCGTTTACCCAGCCGCTGTACTGGTGATCGTCCACTTTGCCTGGCAGGTCAAGAGCGGACTGGGCCAGGCGCCGTGGTATGCCGCCGTGTTTATCGGGCTGATGCTGTTGCGGTGGAAACGG
>CALMIC010000141.1 GCA_937864065.1 uncultured Cellvibrionales bacterium
CGGCGATGCCGAACCCTATACTGCGGCAAGGCTGGAGGCGCTGCGCGCCGAAGGGCGACCGGTGTTCATCAACCTGACAGCGGCCTGGTGCATTACCTGCCTCGTCAATGAAAAAGTGGCGTTGGGGCGCGACAGCGTCAGGCAGCAGCTGCACAGCAAGGGCATCGCCTACCTGAAAGGCGACTGGACCAACCGCGATCCCGAAATCACTCGCCTGCTGCAGCAGTTCGGTCGCAGCGGGGTGCCGTTGTACCTGTATTTCCCGCCCGGTCGAGGCAGCGAGATTGTCGTGTTGCCGCAGGTGCTTACCGAAAACACCGTGCTGGAGGCATTGCGCTAGCCGGTCGGAACCCTGCGCTGTTTCCCGATCCAGTGGAAGCGGTCGGGTATGTATCTGCCCATGCCCAGCCGGCGCGCCTGCTGCAGGCTTTGCCAGGTGAATTTCTGCCCCTGTTCCACCGCGTCGAGAATACCCAGTCCGTGTGCCAGATAGGCGGCGATGGCAGCAGCCAGCGTCGCCCCCGATCCGTGGCAGGGCACAGGAAGGTTCGGCCATGGGTAATGGCGGATTGCGCGATGGTCGCCGTAGAGGGTGTTGCCCGTGGCCTGGCCATGGCGCGGGCTGTTGCCGACCAGCACATGCCGACAGCCGGTTTCGAGGATTTCCTGGGCGCAGGCTCCGGGATTGTCCGCTTCCGGTGCCAATGCCTGTGCTTCAGCGCTGCCCGGTATGGACAGCGTGGCCAGCGGCAGCAGTAGTGCCCTGATGGCCCGGTACAGCTCGTCGCTGCCGGGCTGGGGCAGCTCGCCGGTCTGTACCACCGGATCGACCACGACCGGGATGCCTGGATAATCGGTCAATATCGAATGGATGGCCTCGATATTTGCGGTGCTGCCACAGCGCCCGATCTTGATGGCGGCCACTGGCATGTCTTCCAGCACACTGCGTGCCTGTTCGATCAGCAGTGTCGCGTCGGTGCAGGCCAGATCCTTGTAGTCGCGGGTGTCGCGCACGGCGATCGCGGTGATAACAGCCGCGCAATGGCAGCCGAGGCTGGCAGCGGTCTCGATGTCTGCCTGGATGCCGGAACTGCCCGTCGGGTCATGGTTGGAAAAACACAGCACGACGGGTGTCGGTTGGTCGAACGCAGCCATGCCTGTCTCCTTCCTGCATTGCGCGGTTTTGCTGTGAGTCTAGCAGTGCTGCCGCGCTTTGCCGTTCAGGCAGTTTGCAGGTACCACAGCAGCAGCGTCATCACCGGTATGGCCATGGCGGTTGACATGAGTACATAGCTCGCCACCGCTTCCGGCGATCGCCGGTACTGTTCTGCCAGCAGGTAGCTGAAGACAGCCGCCGGCATCAGCGATTGCAGCAGCAGCACGTTGCGGGCGCTGCCTGTCAGCTGCAGTGCCCACGCCGCAAACAATCCGCCTCCCAGTCCGGTGACGAGACGCAACAGTGTGAGTTGCACACCGGCCTTGCGGTTACCGGTGCCGATCTGCGCGAGCGAGACGC
>CALMIC010000142.1 GCA_937864065.1 uncultured Cellvibrionales bacterium
TACTGCACCACGTTCCAGGTGAAGGAGTCGTAGTTGTCGATCATTAGCAACATAAAGGCACTAACCCCTTGATTTCATAGCGCCTGAATGCGCCCACCCGGTTGGCTACCCGGCCTTGCGCCCCGCTTGCAATGTGCAGGAGGCCAGCGCGGGTGATCTGGACCGGCATTTTCGCCGGTATTGGCGCGCAATGAAACTCTTAGCTGGCGGTGACTACCGCACAGATCATCCTTACCAGGCTGGCTTTAAGGTTGGCGACCGGTACATCATCCACCAGCGCGACATGGGCTTGCTGCAGGCGGATGTAATCGGCAATGCCATGGAACAGGATGCCGAGGACAAACAGGATGCGCAGCTTGCGCTCGGCTCCTTCCAGGTGAGAGGCATAGTATTCGAGCCGTTCGATCAGCACCACGCTCGAGGGTTCGGGCAGGGTCTTGTAGATCGAGAGGATGTTCTGCTGCGGGTTGCTGACCAACTGCGACATGATCAGCAGGTACTCTCGCCCGCCGTCCTCGTCAGCCAGTTTTGCCAGCACGGGTGTCACCAGCATATCGACCACCCGCACCAATGGCAGCTCGCCACCTGCCTGCGCCAGCAGGCTGGCGCGGTGGGCCTCGATGCCGGCGGCATGCCGCTCCCAGATCGCGTACACCAGCCCTTCCTTGCTGCCGAAATGGTATTGCACGGCGTTGGTGTTCTTCTGCCCGGCCCGGATGGCCACTTCGCGCAAGGAAACGGCATCCAGCCCGCGCTCGGCAAAGAGCACTTCTGCAGCCCGCAGGATGCGGCCCTTGGCGGTCAGGTCAGGGGGTTCCGGCTTCATCAGCGCCTCCTCGGCTGGAGGGGGCAGGTTACGACAATGCCATGGCTAAAACGAGTGGCTTAAAAATAAAACAAGTGTTTTAATCGGTGGGCGGGGTCAAGCTGCCCGGCCCATTACCCGCGTTCCCGAGGAGACGGCCATGAACACCTTGTCATTCAGCTTTCCCGCGTCGGCGGCGGAACTCACGGCCGGCCAGCTGACCGAACTGGTCGCTGTTCTCCACCCGGGCACGACGGTGCAGGCATTCGATGTGCTGAAGGCGAGCAGTTTCGGCGAAGGCATGGTGTCGACCGCCGACCGCGCCCTGCTGCACCTGCATTACGCAGACAACCCGGCTGGCCTGCCACAGCAGGTCATGCTGAAGCTGCAGCGCGATATTGGTCCCATCATCAAATCCATCTACATCAACGAGACGCGTTTTTACCTGCGGCTGGCTCAGGACTGCGGCATCACGACACCGCGGGTGCTCGGCGGCGGGTATGACACCGACAGCGGCGCTTACGGCCTGCTGCTGGAAGACCTCAGCCTGCAAGGCGCAACGTTTCCCAATGTGACGAACAATCCGGAACCGGTGGCGCATGTGTCGGCGGTGATTGACGAGCTTGCCGCGTTACATGCGCGTTTCTGGCAGTCGCCACGCTTTGCCGGGGACCTGGCCTGGGTTGAAACACACTTGCAAGGACCGGTGAGCGACTTGCTGGCGATGTCGATACCGATTGTGTGCGAAGAGGAGCTGAAACAGGCCGCCTTCAAGCGTGACCTCATTGCCGCCCTGGGCATGAGCTTGCCCCAACTGGTCGAGAGTACCGCAGCCTTGCAACAGCACCAGTCGACACTGCCGCAAACCCTGCTGCATGGGGACACGCACCTTGGCAACACCTATGCATTGCCGGGCGGCCGTGCGGGACTGATCGACTGGCAATTGTGTGTGCGCGGTTACGGCATGCATGACGTGAGTTACATCATCAACACCGGCCTGCCCGTTGCAGAGCGTCGACACCATGAACGCATGCTGCTCGAACGCTACCGCGATGGCCTGCAGCGTCACGGCGTGCGCGATGTGGCCTCACTGGATGCGCTATGGCTGGAACATGCGCGTGCCGTGGTCTGGCAGTTGTATGTCGGCTGGCTTGGCGTCTCGCACGTGAACTACGGCTGGGAAATCCTGGCCACCAACCTGCAGCGTGTGGCAACAGCCTGGCAGGATCTGGAAACCGGCCGTGCCATGCGGCCGTTGCTGGCGAGCTGAAACATGAATCGCCATCTCGCTATACCGGGCCTGGTCAATTTTCGCGATCTGGGAGACTACCCGGCGCAAGACCTCAGCGGCCAGCAGCGCCAGGTAAAAACCGGTGTGCTGTATCGCGCCGGCCATTTTCATGATGTGGATGACCATGCCAATGAGCTGCTGGGCAAGCTGGGTATTCGCCAGCTGTTCGATTTCCGCACGGCACGCGAGCGCGAACGCAAGCCGAGCCGGCTCGACTGGCAGCCGGCACCACTGACACACTGGCTTGAGCTTGATCCCGGAAGCGGCAGCAGTTTCCAGGCAATGGTGAAGCCAGCGATGGAAACATCACTGTCTGCCAGCGACATGAAAACGATCATGGCGGAGGTCAATCGCAGCCTGGTGATTGATCACGCCGGTGTGTACCGCCGCTTCCTGTCAGGCTTGCTGGAAAACCCGGTGTGCAGTGTCATGCATTGTGCATCTGGCAAGGATCGCACCGGTGTGGCGGCTGCGTTGCTGCTGGCTGCGTTGGGTGTGGATCGGGAAACGATACTGGCCGACTATCTGCTGACGAACCAATGCCTGGATGTGCAACATCACGTTGCACGGGCAATGGCGGACTTCAGCGAGAGGCCGGGACTGCCACTGGATGCAGATGCGCTGGCGGCCATGTACCAGGTGCACCCGGAATACCTGCTGGCTGCTCTGGATGCCATTGAGCACGAGTGTGGCGGGATGGATAACTACCTGGAGGCGTGGCTAGGCATCAGCCCTGACAAACGGATGCAATTGCAAAAGCATTATCTTGCCTGAGCCGGACTTCAGCGCCGCAGGCGTTTCGCAGGAACAGGGCGGCGAATCACCGCGTCAATCGTCCTTGCTGCCCCCGATGGTGAATTCACCGCGCTCGTGGATGAAGTTGGCGCGGCCGATGATCAGGTCGTCTACCGGGCCGATGCGGCTCGCATCCTTGTCCTTGTAAGGCAGCGAGTGCAGCACATAGCGCATCGCGTTCAGCCGCGCGCGTTTCTTGTCGTCGGACTTCACCACTGTCCACGGGCAGTCAGCGGTGTCGCTGGCGAAAAACATCGCTTCCTTGGCGCGGGTGTAGTCATCCCACTTGTCGAGGCTGGAGAGATCCACCGGCGACAGTTTCCATTGCTTGAGCGGGTGTACCTTGCGTTCCTTGAAGCGGCGGCGCTGCTCCGGCTGGCTGACCGAGAACCAGAACTTGATGAGGTGAATGCCGCTGCGGACGAGGTTGCGCTCGAAATCCGGTGCCTGGCGCAGGAACTCGCGGTATTCCTCGTCGGAACAGAAACCCATCACGCGCTCGACGCCGGCGCGGTTGTACCAGCTGCGGTCAAACAGCACCATCTCGCCGCGGGTGGGCAGGTGCTCGACGTAGCGCTGGAAATACCATTGCCCTTTCTCCACCTCGCTGGGTTTTTCCAGCGCCACCACGCGCGCACCGCGCGGGTTCAGGTGTTCCATGAAACGCTTGATGGCACCGCCTTTGCCGGCGGCATCGCGCCCCTCGAAGATGATGATGAGGCGTTGCTCGCTCTCCTTGATCCACTGCTGCAGTTTCAGCAGCTCGGTCTGCAGCACGAACTTCTGCCGTTCGTAATCCTTACGCAGCATCTTGTACTTGTAGGGATAGCCGCCCTTGCGCCAGTCATCGGCGAGCTCGTCGCTGGTCTTGCGCGGGATGCCCGGCGGCTTGGGCAGGCCGAGATGGTCGCGCAGCATCGCCGCATCATCCGGCGCGGCGCCTTCGATCAATGTGCTGACATCCTCCATGCCGTGCTGCGCGGCAATGTTCTCGGCGGCAACGAGTTCGTAGGATTGCGCTGCGCGCATCCGCTCGTCGGCGAGGCTGGCATCGATCGACTGGGGAGGCCTTGCCGCGCGCCGCCGGCTGGTTGTGGTCGTTGCGCGGGTTTTGCTGCGGGTCTTGTTATTGGTGTTTTTCTCGGTAGTCATGAGGCCTGCTCAATGGAGTATTCGAAAAACTCTAGAGCGGCCCCCAGCCTGTCGGCTTGATCTGCGTCAAGGCGGCAAGATCCCGCCGCCAAAGCGGCGGGCCGGTGGTGTGGTCCGTCAGGCTGCCGTGCCTTCCAGGATCTGCTTGTACTTCTGCAGCCAGCGCCTGAACGTCAGCTCCATGAAGAAGCGCGACACCGGGGTGAACAGTGTGCCGATGCCGGTGACCTGGATCGCGACCGTCCATTTCAGGCGCGTGCTGCGGCCGTTATTGAACACGGTGATCTCGTAGTTCTCGGCGAAGGACTCGATGCCGGACAGCGTCGCTTCTTCCACGTAGAAGGCCACCTGCTCGTTCGGTTTCCAGATGAAGAAGTTTTCCTTCACTGCCTGGCCGCCGGCGAGGTGCACCGTGCGCTTCGCCCCCGGGCCGTACGGCTTCGGGCTGGTCCACTCGACTTTTTTCAGCGCCGGGGCCCACTGCGTCCACACCACATCGCCGGCCAGCGTGTCCATCAGCCGCTCTGGCGGGCAGTTCGCTTCCATCGTCGCCGTGGCGATGAGGTTGGCAGTGCGGAAGAAGCTCTCGTCGATCGGCTTCAGCGGCTTGAACGTGGCCATGTTGTTCTCCTTGTGCGGTCAGGTGTCAGGTCAGGTTTCCGGGTCAAAGGCAATCTTCATCGATTTGATCGCCGGAATAAAGTTCGAGACGAGGTTGTGCGGCTCGCCGACCAGGCGCGGGTTGCGCAGGCGCGGGATGATCTCGCTGAACATCACGTTCAGCTCCTTGCGCGCGAGGTGCGAGCCGAGACAGAAGTGCTGGCCGACACCGAAGGTGCGGTGCTCGTTGCGCAGGTTCGGCATGCGGCGCGCGCGGGTGATGTCGAATACCTCGGCGTCGTCACCGAAGATCTCCGCCTCATGGTTCACCGACGGGTAGTACATGCGCACGATGTCACCCTTCTTCACGTCCATCTCGCCGATCTTCACGTCCTGCTTCGCCGTGCGCTGCATGAAGTTGAACGACGGGTAGAAGCGCAGGATTTCCTCGATCGCATCCGGGATCAGCGACGGGTCATCCACCAGCATCTGCAATTGCTCCGGGTGCTGGATCAGCAGGCGCATGCCCTGGCTGGTAGCGGTGCGCGTGGTCTCGACGCCGCCGGCAATCAGGATCAGGAAGAAGGTGCAGAACTCGAACTCGTTGAGGCATTCGCCGTCGACCGCGCCGTTCAGCAGTGCGTCGAGCACCGAGCCCTTGGTCGGGTTGATCTTGTGCTGCACGGCGAGGTTCATCGCGATCTCGAAAATCTGCGCGGCCGCGGCCTGGCCCATCTCCGGCGTCTGGCCGATTTCCGGGTCATCCATGCCGATCATGATGTCGACGAGGTCGGAGAATTTCTGCCGGTCATCCGACGGCATTTCCATCAGCGCACAGATGACGAACAGCGGCATCTCGGCGGCGATCTCGCTGACAAACTCGCATTCGCCTTTCTTCGCCACCTTGTCGATGATCGCCTTCGCATACTGCTTCATCATCGGCTCGAGGGCATCCACGGCCTTGGCGGTGAAGGCGTTGCGCACCACGCGGCGGTACTTGATGTGCTCCGGCGGGTCCATGTTGATGATCAGCTGGCGCATGATCTCGATGGCCGACGGGTCGTCGCCGCCCGGTTGCGGGTGGGCGAGGTTCTCGCTCGAGGAGAACAGCTCCGGGTGCTTCGACACGAAGTCGAGGTCGTCGCGCCGGGTCACGGCCCAGTAGCTCGTGTTGCGGATCGTGTCGTCCTGCAGCGAGACCGGGCACTGCTCGCGCAGGGTCTTGAACGCATCGAACGGGACGCCCTTCGCCATGCGCGCGGGGTTCATCAGGTCAAACTGGAAGGGGCATTTCTCGGCCATGGCGGGACTCCGGCAGCAGTTAAGTTACAGGCATGTAAATTAATTCGCCAGGGAAGTAACGCGCAAGTAAGATATTGCGATGAGCAGCCGATCCCCCCGACGCCCCGCTGCCGGCCGCCCGGTCGGCAGCCATCGCGAAGCCACCCTGGCCCGGGTGCTGCCGGCTGCCCGCCGGCTGTTCGCCGAGCGCGGCTTCGCCCAGACCACCTTCAAGGATGTGGCCGCTGCCGTGGGCCTGACCCACGCCGCGCTGTATGCCTATTTCGGCAACAAGGCCGACCTCTACCTGGCCACGCTGGATGACACCCAGGCCCTGCTGTTGCCGGAGTACCGGCGGGCGATCGCCGAAGGGGGCAACCTGCGCGAGCGCATTGCCGGGGTATTGATGGCGTCGGCGCGCGCGCACGACCGCGACAGCTCGGTGTCCGGCTTCCTCGCTGCTGTGCCGATCGAGATCCGCCGCCACCCGGAATTGCTGGGGCGCATGGCCGGCCGGCAGGATACGATCTTCGCTGCGCTGGAGGCGCTGTTTGACGAGGCGCGCACCAGCGGCGAGCTGGCGATGGACGCCAGCAATGCCGAGCTGATTTCGGCCTTTTTCGGCGGCGGGGTGGGCGTGGCGCTGTTCCAGTACGGCATGCACGCCGGCGAGCTCAGCGGCGCGATGGCCGTGTTCGTGCGCCTGCTGGCCGGCACAGCCTTTGCCGAGCAGGATAAGTAAGCGCTAGCTTTTCCCTCCGGGCGGCGGCACCAGCAGGTCGACCAGCGCCTTGATGAAGCGGTCGTCATCGATGCCATAGGGCTGGCTGCCGAAATAGGTCTTTGACAGGTGGAAGCCGACCAGCGCGCTCTGCACCACTGCTGCCAGCGCATGGGCATCGCCGCCGCGTATGTGCTGGTTGGCGATATCCCGCTCCAGCTCACTCCCTTCCTGCGCCAGCGATTCCTCGACCAGCAGGCTGTAGAGCTGGCCGAGCAGATCGGGGAAGCGGCCGTATTCGCGCCCCAGCAGCAGGATGAAATCCTTCAGCTGGGCCAGCACGATGAGGCGCATGCGGAAATCGACGATCAGCTCTGCCCGGCGGTCGCCGAGCGAGCCGCTGATGCCGCGCTGTTGCAGCTCGCGCAGCTGGCGCAGCTTCTCCACTTCGCGGTGCACGATATCGGCCAGCAGCGCTTCCTTGGATTCGAAATGGCGGTAGAAGCTGCCGCGCCCGGGCGTGAGGCCGGCGGCACTCTCCAGGTCTTTCACCGAGACACCGTCAAAGCCCTTCTCGCCGAACAGCTGCAGGCCGGCGGTCAGCAGGCTCTCGCGGGTGGTGCCGTGCTTGCGGGGCTTGGTCATGGGCAACTCCTGGTGCACTTGCCAAAATGCAAGTGTTCAATTACATTTTGCAATAGTTTAATTATAACCCGCTTGCGGAGGTTGTCATGGACAAGGCAATAGAGGCGAAGGCCGTGGCTGCTGCGCCGACGTGGCGAAGACTGTGGGACACGGAATTTGGCCGGGATACGCCTGTGCTGCAGCGGGTCGCGCTGGCCGTGATCTGCGTGTCTGCGGTCGCGATACCCCTGAACATGTTCACCTACTTCCACCTGCTGGATTACCTCGGGCCCGGCCTGGGGGATCACACCTCGTTCGACTACATCCGCCAGGAGTATGAGGCGTTGCAGGCGAGCGGGAATGGCCCGGCCGCCATCGCCTTGGCCTGCGCGCTGGCCTTGTTGTTCGTGTTCCGCTGCTTGGCCATGTTGCATGGCTACATCAACTACCGGCAGCTCAATGCCACCTATCCCAACGACAGCGCCAGCGAAGGGAAGCCGCAAGACGCGTTCCCGACCAACCTGTTCTTCACCCTGGTACTGTTCAATGTGCTGATGTTTGCCGGCATTGCGCTGGTCTATTGTGTGTTTGGTGTTATCGGGCTCGCGCTGGGGTATGACTTCAACCAGGGCTATGATGCGGCCAAGGCGATCGTGGCCTACGCGCACCAGCTGACCAACACCCATGTGCCGACGCTGGTCGAGTTGCCGTCGGTGATCGCGGTGCTGCTGGTCTACACCATCATCAATTTTCCGCACTACTGGCTGCACCGGCTCGCGCACGAATACCGGCTGCCGTGGTTGCTGCTGCATCGGCCACACCATTACCCGAGCGTGATGATCGACGCAGTCAGCACCAACGTGGTGGTCGCGTTCCCGGTCGGCTTCCTGGTCATGTTTCCCT
>CALMIC010000143.1 GCA_937864065.1 uncultured Cellvibrionales bacterium
GCGCGCTTCGTGCGTGAAGAGCGGTTGACCAACAAGCGCCGCATCCGCGTACAGACCTTGTCCGGCATTATCGAGCTGCATGTATTGCAGGACGAACAGGTGCGCGTTGACATGGGGCCTCCCCGCTTTGCCCCGGCGCAAATCCCGTTCGATGCGGCTACCGAGGCCGACAGCTACCCGCTCGAGGTCAACGGCCAGATGCTCGATATCGGTGCCGTGTCGATGGGCAACCCGCACGCGGTATTGCGCGTCGACAACGTCGATACCGCGCCGGTCGCGACACTGGGACCGGCCATCGAGCAACATCCCCGCTTCCCGAAACGTACCAACGCCGGCTTCCTGCAAGTGGTGGACCGCCACCGCATCCGCCTGCGCGTGTTCGAGCGCGGCAGCGGTGAAACGCTGGCCTGCGGCACTGGCGCCTGCGCGGCAGCCGTCTCGGGGATCCGCCGCGGCTGGCTGGCCAGCCCGGTCACGGTCTCACTGCCGAGCGGCGAGCTGAAGATCGAATGGGCTGGCGGCAACACCCCGGTGCTGATGACCGGCCCGGCTGTGACGGTCTATCGCGGCCAGATCCGCCTGTAGGAGCGACCCATGGTCGCCCAACACTCAATGAATGCCCTGCGATACCCATGGGCGACCAGCAGGTCGCCCCTACAGTCCTCCTATTCCTGCAATATCCCAGTGAGTGATCGCCCACTCCATAACTGACTGCGGCGTCTCATCCACCAGACACGGCGGCGGTTGCTGCCCCAATGTCGCCAATGCCAGGTACAGGTTTCGCGACGCCTGCCGGTTGTCCAGTGCGGGGGCATGGTTCTGCTTGCTGAGTTTCTGGCCATCCGGCCCCAGCGCCAGCGGGATATGGGCATAGCGCGGCACTGTGCCGCCCAGCAATCCGGTCAGGTAGACCTGCCTGGCGGTGGACTCGAGGATGTCGCAGCCGCGCACCACGTCGGTGATGCCCTGGTCGATATCATCGACCACCACAGCCAACTGGTAGGCAAACAGGCCATCCTTGCGGTGGATGATGCAGTCGCCGCCATCGGCCAGCGCCTGTTGTTGCGGGCCGCGGATGCGGTCCTCGAAGTGGATAATACGCTCGGGCAATTGCAAGCGGATCGCACAGGGCACGTCATCCGCAGGTGGATGGCGGCGGCAGTGACCATCGTAGACATGCCCCAGGCCAGCCAGTCGCGCCCGGCTACAGGCACAGCGGTAGGCCAGCCCGCGCGCCAGCAAATCGTCCAGTACCGCACGGTAACGCCCATGGCGGGTACCCTGGTACAGCACGGGGCCGTCCCAATGCAGGGCGTGCTGTTCGAGGGTTTCCAGAATCAGCCGGTCAGCCCCGGGCATCTCGCGTGGCGGGTCGATGTCCTCGATGCGCACGAGCCAGCGCCCGCCCGCTGCGCGCGCGTCGACAAAGCTCGCCACAGCGGCAAGCAGGGATCCGGAATGCAGGGGGCCTGAGGGGGACGGGGCGAAACGCCCCGTGTACGGGCCGGCGTCAATCACCCGCCGATCTGTTTCTCTTTGATCTCGGCGAGCGTCTTGCAGTCAATGCACAGCGTCGCTGTCGGGCGCGCTTCGAGGCGGCGCACGCCGATCTCGATACCACAGGCCTCACAGTAACCGTAATCATCCTGTTCGATCAGCTCCAGTGTGCTGTCGATTTTCTTGATCAGCTTGCGCTCGCGGTCGCGGGCGCGCAGCTCGAGGCTGAATTCCTCTTCCTGGGTGGCGCGGTCGGCCGGGTCGGGGAAATTGGCGGCCTCGTCCTTCATGTGGTTCACGGTACGGTCCACTTCCTGCATCAGCTCGGCTTTCCAGTCCAGCAACAGTCTGCGGAAATGCGCCTTCTGCGCATCGTTCATGTACTCTTCGCCGGTTTTTTCCTGGTAGGGAATAAAATTGCTGGCGGTCTGGACGGCCTTGCCGGAAGTTTTCTTGCTACTGCTGGATGCGGGTTTACTGCTGGTCACGGGTTTACTGCTACTCGTTTTCTGGGTGGTGCTGGCTGGCTTGGCAGCGGCCGGCTTCGTCACCGGGGCAGCTTTCGCCACCACCGGTTTCTTGCCGGCAGCTACCGGTGTCTTGGCCGGGGCTGCCTTGGCAGCAACAGCGGGCTTGGCTACAGGTTTTTTAGCCGGGGAAGGTTTGGCCGGCGCTTTCGCAGCCGGCTTGGCGGCTGGCTTCTTCGCCGGAGCCGGTTTCGCGGCAGGCTTCTTGGCTACAGGTGCCTTGGCTGCCGGTTTGGCAACCGGCTTGCCGGCAGTTTTCTGGGATTTTGCAGCCTTGGTTTTGGCAGGCATCGTGTCGGCCTCTTTGTTGTGGCGCCCGAAGAAATTCTTGATTGCTTTGAGCATACTGTCCTTTGAACCTCGCCGGCAGTGGACTGCGATGGTGCAGGTACCTGCGCACTGCCGGAATCTGAATACAGGCGGCAGAAATTACCAGAAAGGCAGGGGCTGTGCCAGCCGTTGCGCATGAAACACACCGGCCATCAGGGTAAGATGCCTGTCAGCAACCCCATATCCGGCAGAACCGCATGAGCATCAAGGATTTTCACACCGAGCACCTTCACCTCGATCGCCAGCAAACCGAGCGGCCGCGTGATGAGCAGCATGCCGTCGACACACTCGATCCGGATCTCGTTGCCGAATACCTGCGCCTGCACCCGGATTTTTTCATCGATTATGAAAACCTGCTGCCCGAACTCGCCTTGCCGCACCACACCGGTGAACACGCCATTTCGCTGGTCGAACGGCAGGTCAGCGTGTTGCGGGCACGCAACCGTGATGTGCGCGGCCGCCTGAACCGCCTGCTCGAGATTGCACGCGACAATGACCGCCTGTTCCAGAAAACACAGAAACTCGTGCTGGCGATCCTCGACCAGCAGGATATCGATGGCATCGTCGATTGTGTGCAAGCCAGCTTGCGTGACGATTACCGCGTGGATGCCTGTGCATTGCTGCTGTTTGCGCAACCCCTGCTTTCGGTGCGTTCTTCACGCGCCGTGAACATCGAGCAGGCACGCGCCAGCATCGGCGCACTGCTGAACAGCCGGCAACCGACCTGCGGTCACTTGCGGCCGGAAGAAATCGCCTTCCTGTTTGAAGACGCGTCACAACCGGTACGTTCTGCCGCCGTGATCCCGCTGTCACGCAATGGCGACCTGCTCGGTATGCTGGCTATCGGCAGTTTTGATCCCGACCACTACCGCTCCGGCATGGGCACCCTGTTCCTGTCCTACATCGCCGACGTGCTGAACCGCGCCATCCCCCGTTTCATGCAGGCATTGTGAGGCCGGGCCGTGCAGGGGCTTGTTGACCAGTACCTGCAACACCTGGCGAGCGAGCGGCGTCTCTCGCCACACACCACTGCGGCCTACCGCCGCGACCTCGCCCTGTTGACCGATCACTTGCGCGGACAGCACATCACCGACATCTCGCTGCTGCGCGAATTCCATGTCCGCACACTGCTGGCAGACCTGCACGGACGCGGCCTGTCTGGCCGCAGCCTGCAACGCGTCCTGTCGGCCTGGCGGCAGTTTTTTGCCTGGCTGGGCAGCAACGGGCAGATCGGCACCAATCCTGCTGCTGGCCTGCGTGCACCGAAAAGCGCGCGCAAGTTGCCGAAGACACTCGATGTCGACCAGATGAACCGTTTCCTGTCGATCAGCGAAGACAACTGGCTCGCCGTCCGCGACCGCGCAATGCTGGAACTGTTCTATTCCTCCGGGCTGCGCCTGTCCGAACTCGCCGGGCTGGACCTGCCGGCACTGGACCTGTCCGAAGGACTGGTGCGCGTCACCGGCAAGGGCAGCAAGATGCGCGTGGTGCCGGTCGGGCGTGTCGCCTGCACGGCATTGCGCGCATGGCTGGCCGTGCGCAATGAATGTATCCCGCCCGGCGAAGCGACAACAGCGCTGTTCGTGACCGGCAAGGGCGCGCGCCTCGGCACACGGGCAATCCAGTTGCGCCTGAAACACTACAGCCTGAAGCAGGGCATGCACGAGCCGGTACATCCGCACATGCTGCGGCACGCCTTTGCCAGCCATATGCTGGAATCAAGCGGCGACTTGCGCGCGGTGCAGGAACTGCTCGGGCACGCCAACATATCCACGACGCAGGTCTACACACACCTCGATTTCCAGCATCTGGCGAAAGTGTACGATGCGGCGCATCCGCGGGCGCAGCGCAAACCCGGTACAGTCGACAGGGATGACACATGACAATCAGGCTGCTTACTTTCGATCTCGACCACACACTGTGGGATCCGGACCGCGCGCTGATGCGCGGCGAAACCGAAAGCCATGCGTGGCTGGCGCAACAGGTACCGGCCTTCGGCGCGCAATTCCCGCCGGCCGCGTTTGTCGACTTGCGCCTGCAGTTGCGCGAACAATTCCCCGAACTGAAACACCGCGTCAGCGAAATCCGCCGGGTAGCATTCCGGCACGCGTTGCAGCAGTGCGGTTTGTCAAACGGCGAGGCGCGCGACATGGCGGCGCAAGCGTTTGACGTGTTCTGGCAGTGCCGGCAGCAGGTCGACGTGTTTGCCGACACCGTACCGCTGCTGCAACAGCTGGCCTCCCGTTATACGCTCGGCGCACTCAGCAACGGCAATGCCTGCCTCAAGGCCATCGGACTGGCGCCACATTTCCGTTTCCATCTTGCCGGCGAGGACTTTGCCGCCGCAAAACCGGCACCGGACATGTTTGTCG
>CALMIC010000144.1 GCA_937864065.1 uncultured Cellvibrionales bacterium
GTGACAAAGATGAAGGTGATGCCCAGCTGCCGCTGCAACTGTTTCAGTTCCACCTGCATCTCCTGGCGCAATTTCCGGTCCAGTGCCGACAGCGACTCGTCGAGCAGCAAGAGCTTCGGCCGGTTGACGAGCGCACGGGCGATCGACACACGCTGCTGCTGCCCGCCCGACAGCTGGTGGGGCTTCTTGGTCGCCATGTCAGGCAGGCGCACCATGGCCAGAGCCTCTTCCACCCGCTGGCGGACCTGCAAGGATGACACGCCGCTCATCCGCAAGCCGAATGCGATGTTGTCGTACACCGTCATGTGCGGGAATAGTGCATAGCTCTGGAACACGGTGTTGACCGGCCGGTTAGCTGGCGGGATCGCCGTGATGTCATGGCCGTCCAGCAATAACCGGCCGCTGTCGGGCTGCTCGAAGCCAGCGATCAGACGCAGCACCGTGGTCTTGCCGCAACCAGAAGGGCCCAGCAGCGTAAAGAACTCGCCGTGGCGGATACTGACCGAGAAATCCTCCACGACGCGCTGCGCCTGGAAGGCTTTGTGGACGCCGGCCAATTCCAGCAGTGGCGCACTGTCGCTCATCGGGGGAATCCTCGTGGAATGCCGCGATTCTAGCAGCCCTCTTTGGCTGCAGGGCTAACTGCTACAATGGCTACCCGATCATTCATGTAAGCCGTGCAGACGCCGTGCCCCTCCAGCCACTGTTCATGACCCTTGCCGCAGCCAGCGGTTTCAGTGCCGTCGCGCTTGGCGCCTTTGGCGCCCATGCCCTCAAACAGCGGCTACCGGCCGACTTGCTGGCTGTCTGGCAAACCGCCGTGCAGTACCAGTTCTGGCACACCCTGGCCCTGTTCGCCGTTGCACTGTGGTTGGGACAGGGCGCCAGCGGCCGGCTGGTGCACGCCAGCGGCTGGCTGTTCGCGGCTGGCATCATCGTGTTCAGTGGCAGCCTCTACATCCTGTGCCTGAGCGGCCAGCGCTGGCTCGGCGCCATCACACCCATCGGCGGCACACTGTGGCTCGCCGCCTGGGCCTGCCTTTGTTTCAGCGCCTGGCGGGGCCAATGATGCATATCCTGCTGAACGGGGAAGAGCGCGAGTTGGCGGACGGACTCACTGTCGCCAGCCTCATCGAGCAGCTCGGCTTCGCCGGCCGGCGCATTGCGGTCGAGGTGAATGAGAATATCGTGCCGCGCAGTGCCCACGCACAGACAATCCTGCAAGCGGGCGATCGCGTCGAGATCGTCCACGCCATCGGGGGAGGTTGAATGAATCCCGCAGACAAGCCGCTGGTCATCGCCGGCAAGACCTACCAGTCGCGCCTCATCGTCGGCAGCGGCAAGTACAAGGACCTGGCGGAAACCGCCGCCGCGACGGAGGCCTCCGGGGCCGAAATGATCACGGTTGCCGTGCGCCGCACCAACATCGGCCAGAACCCGGGCGAGCCGAACCTGCTCGATGTGGTTCCACCATCGCGCTACACGATCCTGCCGAACACAGCCGGTTGCTACACCGCTGCGGAAGCGGTGCGCACCTGCCGCCTCGCACGCGAGCTGCTCGACGGGCACAAACTGGTCAAACTGGAAGTGCTCGGCGACCAGAAAACCTTGTTCCCGAATGTCACGGAAACCCTGCTCGCGGCCGAACAGCTGGTCGCCGACGGCTTTGACGTGATGGTCTATACCAGTGACGATCCGCTGGTCGCCAAGCGCCTCGAGGAAATCGGCTGCTGCGCGGTCATGCCGCTCGGCGCGCCGATCGGCTCCGGCCTCGGCATCCGCAACCCGTACAACCTGATGATGATCCTCGAGAATGCCACGGTGCCGATCATCGTCGATGCTGGTGTGGGCACAGCCTCCGACGCCGCTATCGCCATGGAGCTGGGCTGCGATGGCGTCCTGATGAACAGTGCCATTGCGCATGCAGGCAATCCTGTACTGATGGCCTCCGCCATGAAAAAAGCGGTACAGGCAGGCCGCGAGGCCTTTCTTGCCGGTCGGATGCCGCGCAAGCTGTATGCCAGCGCCTCCTCGCCCCTGACCGGCCTGATCCACAGCTGACACGATGCGCCCGATCCAGCCCCAGTTCCGCCAGAAGGACATTCGCTCCTATGTCATCCGCAGCGGCCGCATCACGCCGTCGCAGGAAAAGGCGCTCGCCGGGCAATGGCCGGCCTATGGCCTGGACCTGCACCAGGGCGCGCGTGCGCTTGACCAGGCCTTTCCCACGACAAACGCCGACCTGATTCTCGAAATCGGCTTTGGCATGGGCGACTCCCTGCTGGAAATGGCCCTGAAAAACCCGGCGCAGCATTTCATCGGCATCGAGGTACACGTACCCGGGGTAGGCCGGCTGGTGAATGAAGCCAGCAAGCGGGGCATCCGCAACCTGCGGGTATTCTGCGCCGATGCCGTGGACGTACTCGCCGACTGCATCCCCGACAACAGCCTGGCCAGGCTGCAACTGTACTTCCCGGATCCCTGGCACAAGAGCCGGCACCACAAGCGGCGCATCGTGCAGCCGGAGTTTGTGGCGCTGGTAGCGCGCAAGCTCCGGCCAGGCGGCATCCTGCACATGGCGACCGACTGGCAACCCTATGCCGAAGCCATGCTGGACGTCGTGACTGCCTGTCCCGCCCTCGAGAATTGCACCGGGGCAGGCCAGTTCAGCCCGCGCCCGGATTACCGCCCGGAGACCAAGTTCGAGCGGCGCGGCCAGCGCCTCGGCCACGGGGTGTGGGATCTGCTATTTCGCAAGACCGCTGCCACCAGCGCAGAGGAAAAAGCGTGTTAAACTTCAAAAATCGGCATATTAATCAAGGCAGGCTGGATACCCATGGCTGACATTTTATCGATCCTGAATCTGGGCCCGAACGACGACAAGCGCGACGCCATCAACCGCTGCGAGGCCATCAAGCGGATGCCGCATATCTATGAGAAAGTCAGCAAGCTGTGGGGCTTCCCGGCCTTTTTCAGCTACATGGACAACCTGATGCTGGTTGAGCCGGGTCGCGAAGGTCGTCAGGGTTTGCCGGAAGACGTCTACCACGAGCTGGACGCGCTGGACAAACTGTTCGCCCAGTTTCCTGATGAAGTGTCTCACCCTTCCCTCGTCGCCAAGGACAAGGACGAAGTGCGCCAGATCATCAAGGATCGCACGATCCGGATCAATTACACGGTAGGCGACCGTCGCTGACGGCCACCGCCAATAGCACTATTCTACAGTAACGCTTTTCGCCAGGTTGCGCGGCTGGTCGACGTCCGTGCCGCGCATGACTGCCACATGGTATGAGAGCAACTGCAGCGGGATCGTGTAGAGAACCGGCACAAGGCTCGCTGGCATTGCCGGCAAGCGCAGGTAGCTGATCCCTTCTTCGGCCAT
>CALMIC010000145.1 GCA_937864065.1 uncultured Cellvibrionales bacterium
TGCCACCGAACTGGCAAGGCTATCCGCTGCGCAAGAGCTATCCTGCGCGAGCCACCGAGTTCGACCCGTTCTATCTCGACGCCGCCAAACAGGACGCCGAGCAGGAGGCACTGCGCTTCAGGCCGGAAGACTGGGGTATGAAACGCGGCACCGAGAACGAGGATTTCATGTTCCTCAATCTCGGGCCGAACCACCCTTCGGCACACGGCGCGTTCCGTATCGTGTTGCAGCTTGATGGTGAAGAGATTGTCGACTGTGTGCCGGACATCGGCTACCACCATCGCGGTGCCGAAAAGATGGCCGAGCGCCAGAGTTGGCACTCATACATCCCGTATACCGACCGTATCGATTATCTCGGCGGTGTGATGAACAATCTGCCGTACGTATTGGCGGTGGAGAAACTCGCGGGTATCAAGGTCCCGGCACGGGTGGAAGTGATCCGCGTGATGATGGCGGAATTTTTCCGCATTACCTCGCACCTGCTGTTCCTCGGCACCTATATCCAGGATGTCGGCGGTATGACGCCGATTTTCTTCATGTTCACGGATCGCCAGAAAGCCTATGACGTCATCGAGGCGATCACCGGTTTCCGCATGCATCCGGCCTGGTACCGTATCGGCGGCCTGGCGCATGACCTGCCGCGCGGCTGGGATGTGAAAGTCCGCGAATTTCTCGACTGGATGCCCAAGCGGCTTGATGAATATCACAAAGCCGCGTTCATGAACGGCATTTTGCGCGCCCGCACCATCGGTGTCGCGCAGTACAACAGCAAGCAGGCACTGGAGTGGGGTGTCACCGGCCCCGGCTTGCGTTCGACCGGTGTAGATTACGACTTGCGCAAGCAGAGTCCGTATTCCGGTTACGACAATTTTGATTTCGACGTGCCGCTTGCTGCCAATGGTGATGCCTACGATCGCGCGATGGTGCGGCTGGAAGAAATCCGCCAGAGCTTGCGCATCATCCGCCAGTGTCTCGACAACATGCCGGAAGGGCCGTACAAGGCGGATCACCCGCTGACCTGTCCGCCGCCGAAAGAGCGCACGCTCAAGGATATCGAAACGCTGATCACGCACTTCCTGAGTGTGTCGTGGGGGCCGGTGATGCCGGCTGGCGAGAGCAGCCAGATGATCGAGGCCACCAAGGGCATCAACAGTTACTACATTGTTTCGGATGCGAGCACGATGAGTTATCGCACGCGTATCCGCACGCCAAGCTTCCCGCACCTGCAACAGATTCCTTCGGTGATTCGAGGATCAATGATCCCGGATCTGATCGCCTATCTGGCTTCCATTGACTTTGTGATGGCTGATGTCGACCGCTAAACCTGTACAGACCAATGCCGTGCTGGCAACTGACCGTCCGCCGCGTTATTCCTTCCATCCGGAAGATCGCGAGGAAATCCTGCACAGCATCCACCATTATGACGATGCGCGCGCTGCATCGATTGATGCCTTGAAGGTGGTGCAGAAGCGCCATGGCTGGGTTCCTGACGAGGCGATTCCTGCCATTGCCGGCATCCTCGGCATACCGGGTTCCGATGTCGAAGGAGTCGCGACGTTCTACAACCTGATTTTCCGCAAACCGGTCGGGCGCCATGTCATCAAGGTATGTGACAGTATCGGCTGTTTCCTGACGGGCTATGACGAACTGGTGGCTGCCATCAAGGTTCATCTCGGCATCGAATACGGACAGACAACGGTGGACG
>CALMIC010000146.1 GCA_937864065.1 uncultured Cellvibrionales bacterium
GCTTTTCCTGCTCCTGCTTGGCAGGCACCTGCGACGGCTTGTCGGTCGGTTTGAGCTCCGGCTTGGGTTCTTGCGGCTTCTTCCCTTCCGGCTTCGGCGGCTCAGGCTCGGGCTTGGGTTCCGGCTTGGGCTTTTCCGTTTTCTGGGTCTGGGTTTTCTGCTGAGGCTTCAGCGTGGATTTCGGCGCATAGACCAGCGCGGCTTTCATCATCGCCGGCGGCGCAATGGTCTTGCGCTCCGCATGCCAGTTCCAGCCGATCATCAGCACCACGGCCACCGCAATGTGCAGGCAGAAACTCAGTGCCAGCGAACGAAACTGCTGATGGTCGAACCCCGACACCCGCCGCGCCTCACTTCTTCGCCGGGCCGGACGGCGGCTCGGTCACGAGGCCGACATTGTCGACGCCGACACCTTGCAGGGCACCCATCACTTCGACTACCGCACCGTACTCGACGCGGGCATCACCCCATACCAGCACCGGGGTTTTCGGCTTGTTGGAGAGCACCTTGCGCTCCTGCTCGGCAATATCCGCCAGCGGCACCGGCGCTTCCTGGTTGGCACCGAGGTTGAGGTAGTAGGTCTTGTCCTGCTTGACGGAAACGATCAGCGGCTCGTCGAGGTTTTCCATCGGCTCCGTGCTGGCCTGCGGCAGCTGCACTTCAACGCCCTGCATCAGCAGCGGCGCTGTCACCATGAAAACGATCAGCAGTACAAGGCAGACATCGATCCAGGGGACGACGTTGATCTCCGCCTTCTGTTCGTGTTTCCTGCGCCGTCTCACTCGTCGGCTCCACGCGCATTCGAATGCGCCTGGCGGTGCAGGATACTGGAAAACTCGTCGGCAAACGTTTCATAGCGCGCCAGCAAGCGGTTGAGGCGCGCGGTGTAGCGGTTGTAGGCGATAACCGCCGGGATCGCGGCAAACAGGCCGATTGCCGTGGCGAAGAGCGCCTCGGAAATACCGGGCGCCACCACGGCCAGCGTGGCCTGCTTCATGTTAGCGAGACCATGGAAGGAATCCATGATGCCGAGCACGGTGCCGAACAGGCCAATATAGGGGCTGACCGATGCCACGTTGGCGAGAAACGGCAGGCTCTTCTCCAGCTCCTCTTCCTCGCGCGCCAGCGCCACCCTCATCGCGCGCTGGGTGCCTTCCATGACGGCATCGGCATCGACACCGGGCTGCTTGCGCAGGCGGGTGAACTCCTTGAAGCCGGCGCGGAAGATGCTCTCCAGCCCGCTCACTTCCCCGTGGTGGGCGCGGTCATTGCCCTCGCGGTACAGGCGGGCGAGGTCGATGCCCGACCAGAAGGCGTGCTCGAACTGCACGAAATTCACTTCGGCATCGCGGTAGACGCGGGCCCGGCGATAGATCATCGCCCAGGAGACCACCGATGCCCCGAGGAGCACGAGCATCACCAGCTTGATCGGCAAGGTGGCCTGCATGAACAGGCCCAGCAAGGACAACGAATGGTTCGCTGCTTCCACGTCTTCACTCCTCTGTTACGGCGGCACCAGCCACCGTCTGGTCTCGGTATCGGTTTGGCGGCGCCTGGACTGGCGCTCTGGTTATCCTGCCGGCAGTGGTTCAGACGGCCTGGCGGTCGAACAGTTCTCGCACCTGCTGGTACATCGCGTCTGGCATGGCACACGGCCGGTTGCCCGCGCGCTCGACACAGGCTATGCGCACTTCCCCGCGGCACAACAGCTCCCCCCCACGGAGAACACATTGCTCGAACACGATGTTGCTGCGCGCGACTTTCACTGGCCTGGCGGTAACAGACAGCTCATCATCCAGCCGGGCGGCGCCAAGATACTGCACATTGGCAGAATGCACTACAAACATTTTATCGTCGGAGAAGATGGCTGTCTTGCCATAGCCCAGCGCCCGCATGAACTCGGTGCGGGCCCGCTCCATGAACTTGAGGTAATTGACGTAATAGACAATGCCGCCCGCGTCGGTGTCCTCGATATAGACCCGCAGGCCAATGGCGAAGCTCACGGCTCGCCCCGCTGCGGGGCCGCCAGGCCCAAGAGGGCATAGGCCAGTTTGGTGGCGATACGGCCGCGACTGGTGCGGGCCAGGTAGCCCTGCTGGATCAGGTACGGTTCGAGCACTTCCTCGATGGTGTCGCGCTCCTCGCCGATCGCTGCCGCCAGGCTGTCGACCCCGACCGGGCCACCGTCAAACTTCTCGATAATGGAGCGCAGCAGCCGATGATCCATCAGGTCGAAGCCGCGCTCATCCACACCGAGCATCGACAGGGCGCCGTCAGCCACGGTTGCAGAGACCACGCCGTTGTTACGCACATCGGCCACATCGCGCACCCGGCGCAGCAGGCGGTTGGCAATGCGCGGCGTACCACGCGCGCGGCGGGCAATCTCGGCGGCCCCACCCTCCTCCATCTGCATGCCGAGGATACTCGCCGCGCGTGAGACGATGTGGGTCAGATCCTGGACGTTATAGAACTCGAGCCGCTGCACAATGCCGAAGCGGTCGCGCAATGGCGAAGTGAGCAGGCCGGCACGGGTGGTGGCACCCACCAGGGTGAATGGCGGCAGGTCGAGCTTGATCGAGCGGGCGGCGGGACCCTCACCGATCATGATGTCGAGCTGGTAGTCCTCCATCGCCGGGTAGAGGATTTCCTCCACCACCGGGCTCAGGCGGTGGATCTCGTCAATGAACAGCACATCACCCGGTTCCAGGCTGGTCATCAGTGCTGCCAGGTCGCCGGCTTTTTCCAGCACCGGGCCAGAGGTGGTCTTGAGCGACACACCCATCTCGGCAGCGATGATGTTGGCCAGCGTGGTCTTGCCAAGGCCGGGCGGGCCGAAAATGAGTGTGTGGTCGAGCGCGTCGCCGCGCCGCTTGGCGGCTTCGATGAAAATTTCCATCTGTTCGCGCACGACCGGCTGGCCGACATAATCAGCGAGCAACCGCGGGCGGATGGCACGATCCTGCTGGTCTTCCCGCCCCTGTTCGTGGGGCGACACCAGCTGGCGCGAGAGGGCAAACGGGTCGGTTTCGATCATTGTCAAATGGTAGCACAAGCGCCCTCGGCGCGGCCGCGACTTTCCTTGACACCCCCTGCCGCCGCCCCTAGCATGCCGCGAGCTTCTGGCCCCACTACCAGGCAGGTTTTTGCGTGCTTTCATTCCATCAGGCTGTCGAGCAGGATTTCGCGGCCGTCAACGCCCTCATCATCGAACAGCTGCACTCGCGGGTCGCCCTGGTGGAGAACATCGGCCACTATATCGTCGAGGGTGGCGGCAAGCGCCTGCGCCCGCTGCTGGTGCTACTCGCCGCGCGCAGCCTGGGCTTCGCCGGCAACCGACACATCGACATGGCCGCCATTGTCGAGTTCATCCACACGGCAACGCTGCTGCACGATGACGTGGTCGATGTGTCGGCACTGCGCCGCGGTCGCGCCACGGCCAATGCGCAATGGGGCAATGCCCCGAGCGTGCTGGTGGGCGATTTCCTCTACTCGCGCGCGTTCCAGATGCTGGTGGCCCTGGGTGACATGCGCATCATGGCGGTGATGGCCGACACGACCAACACCATCGCCGAAGGTGAAGTGTTGCAGCTGGTCAATGCCGGTGACGCGACCACCAACGAGGGGCGCTACCGCCGTGTCATCGCCTGCAAGACCGCGCAGCTGTTCGAAGCTGCAGCACGCTGCGGGGCGCTGATTGCCGGCGCCGACAACGAAACCTGCGGTGAATTCGCCCGCTACGGCCACCATCTCGGCATGGCATTCCAGCTCGTCGACGATGTGCTGGACTACAGTGGTGATAGTGCCGAACTGGGCAAGAACATCGGCGACGACCTGGCCGAAGGCAAGCCTACCCTGCCGCTCATCTACACGCTGCAATTCGGCGAGCCGGATGATGTTGCCATCGTGCGCCGCGCGATCAGCGAGAAAAGTGCCAGCGATCTCGCGCGCATCATCGCTATCGTGCAGAACAATGGCGCGCTGCAATACACCGAACAGGCTGCGCTGCGCGAGGTGGAGGCGGCGATCGGCTGCCTGGATGCACTGCCGCCGTCGCGCTACCGTGACGAGCTGGTGACACTGGCACATTTCGCCGTGAAACGGCGTTTCTGAACCTGCCGGCAAACGGAGGCAAACCGTGACTGCACCCACCCTCGCCCAACGCTACGCTTGCTGGCCCGCATTGCAACAGCACCACCAGCGCCTGGCGGCCTGCGCACTGCAGGCGCTGTTCACGCAGGATCCGCAACGGGTGGAGAAGTTTTCGGTCGAGGCAGCCGGGCTGCGCCTTGACTACTCAAAAAACTTCATCGACACAGACCTGCTGGCCGCACTGGTCGGGTTATCGCAACAGGCGGACCTCAGCCGGGCCATCAATGACCTGTTCAACGGCGCGATGGTCAACCACACCGAGAAGCGCGCGGCGCTGCACACGGCCTTGCGTTCGCCACAGCCCGTGATCGAAGCAGCTGCCGTCAATGGCACTTTCGCCCGCATGGCAGACATGGTGCACAAAGTGCACGTCGGCGAATGGCGCGGCTACAGCAACGAGACCATCACCGATGTCGTCAACATCGGCATCGGCGGCTCCGACCTCGGGCCGCAGATGGCCACGCACGCGCTGAAGCCGTTCCATACCGGCCATGTGCGCCTGCACTTCGTTTCCAACGTTGATCCTTCCTGCTTGCAGGACCTGCTGTCACACTTGAACCCGGCGCGCACACTGTTCATCGTCGCCTCCAAGTCATTCACGACCCTGGAAACACTGCAGAACGCGCAAGCGGCGCGCCACTGGCTGCAGCAGTTTGCCCCGGGTGATGCCGGCGAGAACCACGCCACGGCACGCCACTTCGTCGCCGTGTCCAGCGCGGTCAACAAGGCACAGGCTTTCGGCATCGCCGCCGACAACATCCTGCCGATGTGGGACTGGGTAGGCGGCCGCTACTCGTTGTGGTCGGCCATCGGCCTGCCGATCGCGCTGGCCATCGGCATGGAGCAATTCAATGCCTTGCGCGCCGGCGCACACGCGATGGATGAGCATTTCCGCCACGCGCCGATTGCCGGCAACATGCCCGCCATCCTCGGCCTGCTCGGTTTCTGGTACCAGCATTTCTGGCACACCACCAGCCATGTGGTGCTGCCTTACGACCATTACCTGCGCTACTTCCCGGACTACCTGCAGCAGCTCGACATGGAAAGCAACGGCAAGCGGGTGGCGCGCAGTGGCGAAGCCCTGCCCTACCACAGCGGACCGGTGATCTGGGGTTCTGTCGGCACCAACGGCCAGCACTCGTTTCACCAGTTGCTGCACCAGGGCACACACATGATCCCGGCCGACTTCATCCTCACGTTGCAATCACACCAGAAAGATTGCGGCGAACAGCACCGGCACCTCCTGGCCAACGGCCTGGCGCAGAGCCAGGCACTGATGTGCGGCAAGTCGCGGGAAACAGTCGAGGCCGAACTGCGTGCCCAGGGCCTGGCTGACAACGAGATCGCCTTCCTCGCGCCGCACAAGGTCATCAAAGGCAACCGGCCGAGCAACCTCATCACCATCGACCAGCTGACCCCCGCCACCCTGGGCGCCCTGGTCGCACTGTACGAACACAAGGTCTATGTGCAGAGCGTGCTGTGGGATATCAACCCGTTCGACCAGTGGGGCGTGGAACTGGGCAAGCAGCTGTCAGGCCCGATTTATGCCGCGCTGGAAGGCTCGGACACCGCGCTCGACGGCTCGACCGCCACCACGATCGGGCGTTACCATGCCCTGCACAGCGGAAAGTGACGTTTTTTGTCAGATCGGTGACCTGACGCACAGAAAGTTTTCCAACCCTGACGCGGAATCCGCTGCGAGGCTGGATTAGATTGGAAGCGTGTAATACCGGAACGGAGATTGCCACCATGAAAGAAAAGTTCATCGCCAAGGTGCCTGATGCCTTCATCCCGCACCCGAACCTGTCAGCCAGGACGGCATGGACCACCGGTTTCAATGTCGCCTGCTGGGTAAGGCTGCAGCAACAGCGCCCCTGCCGCTTCAACCTGGTGTTGCGCTATGTCGACCAGGAAGGCCACACCAAGCAGGTCATCGTGGATCAGTGCAGCACCGAGCTGGGCGCGACCTTGTTGCTGTCCAGCCTGGTCAATATCCCGGCGGTCGGCCGCATCATCGACATGGGCGTTTATCTGGAAACCAGTGACAACGCCCCGCCCTATGTCATCGATGAACTGTTCGTGCAGAGTACCGACAAGGCTGCCGCCAAGGCACCCAAACTGATCTCTGCCGCCTGAACCTTCGCCACACGCTGGCCCTGCCTTCGCCTAGGGGATCTCGTGGTTCCAGTTGGCGATGGCAATGGCCAGCAGTGATTCGGTAAACGCCTCCCACTCCTCCTGCCGACCCAGCAGCGATTCCGGCACGGCATTGAACTGCAAACCGGTCACGCGGTTGATGCGCTGCAGCTCGTCAGCGCCCTTCCGGGCTCGCAAGTCGACAATCTTTTCTGGCTGGGAAGGACCCATGGGACACATCCGGCACGTAGCAACATCCTCTCGCTGGAAGTGTTGCCAGATTCATGCCAAGCAGTGCAAAGGCTGGATATCAATCACTTAGGAGAATACTGCCAGCGCCTCCAGGCCATGGCCTGCGGCTGGCACAACGATAACTGGCAGCCGGTGACAAAAATGGTCGCCCGGCTGCCAGCACCAGGTCAGCTGTCGAGCAGGGCCAGCAGCTCGTCGCGGCGGCGTTGCATCAGCGCCGTGTCCGCGCGGCTCTCGACATTGAGGCGCACGACCGGCTCGGTATTGGACATGCGCACGTTGAAACGCCAGTCGGCGAACTCGAGGCTCAGGCCATCGGTGTTGTCTTCGGCCAGGGCCTCGGCCGCATAACGCTCGCGGATTTTGGCGATCGCGGCTTTCGGGTCGGCAATCTCGCGGTTGATCTCGCCACTAACCGGGTAAGCCGCCATGCGCTCGGCCACCAGCTGCGACAGCGTCTTGCCGCTGCGCGACACCAGTTCCGCCACCAGCAGCCACGGGATCATGCCGGAATCGCAGTAGGCGAAATCGCGGAAATAGTGGTGGGCGCTCATCTCGCCACCGTAGACCGCGTCTTCCTTGCGCATGCGCTCCTTGATGAAGGCATGGCCGGTCTTGCTCTGCACTGCGCGACCGCCGAACTGTTCGCAGATCGCGATGGTGTTCCAGGTCAGGCGCGGGTCATGCACGATCGCGGCGCCCTTGTGCTTCAGCAGGAACGCCTCGGCCAGCAGCCCCACCACGTAGTAGCCCTCGACAAAGCCACCATTCTCGTCGAAGAAGAAACAGCGGTCGAAATCGCCATCCCAGGCAATGCCCATGTCAGCGCCGGACGCTTGCAACGCCTCGATGGTCGGGGCGCGATTCTCTTCCAGCAGCGGGTTCGGCACGCCATTCGGGAAGGTGCCATCGGGGTTGTGGTGCACTTTCACCAGCTGGAACGGCAGGTGTTTTTCCAGCGCATCCATGACCAGGCCAGCGCCACCGTTGCCGGCATTGATGACCAGTTTGAGCGGCTTCAGCGCCGCACGGTCGACATAGCCGAGCAGGTGCTGCACATAGGCATCACGCGTGGCTTCGGTGCGATAGCCGCCTTGTTTCGCTGCAGTGGCAAACACGCCGCCTTCTGCCAGTGCCTGGATATCCTTCAGGCCGGTGTCACCGCTGATCGGGCGCGAACCTTCACGCACGAATTTCATGCCGTTGTAGTCCATCGGGTTGTGGCTGGCAGTCACAGCAATGCCACCATCGACACCGAGATGGAAGGTGGCGAAATACACTTCTTCCGTGCCGCAAAGGCCGATGTCAATGACATCCGCGCCCTGTTCGCGCAGGCCGCGCACCAGTGCCGCAGACAACGCCGGGCTGGACAGGCGGATGTCGTGCCCGACGACAACACTTCTCGCGCCGAGGAACTGCACGAAAGCACGGCCGATGCGGTAGGCGATGTCCTCGTTCAGCTGGTCCGGCACACGGCCGCGGACGTCATACGCCTTGAAACAGTCGATCTTGGTATGGCTCATTGGCGCACTATCCCCGGCTCAGGCTTTCGGTTGGCGGTAGATGTGTTCGTAGACGTAGTGCGTGGCATCAATGAAACCCTCGACACTGCCGCAGTCATAACGCGTACCCTTGAAACGGTAGGCCAGTACGGCACCGTCCTGCGCCTGTTTGAGCAGCGCATCGGTCAGCTGGATCTCGCCGCCCTTGCCGGGAGGGGTTTTCTCGAGAATATCGAAGATATCCGGCGTCAGGATGTAACGGCCGATGATCGCCATATTGGTCGGTGCTTCGGCTTTCTTCGGTTTCTCGACCATGTTGGTCACACGGTAGATGCCTTCCTTGAGTTTTTCGCCATCAACGACGCCGAACTTCTCGATGTCATCACCTTCCACTTCCTGGATGGCCACGACGCTGCAGCGGAATTGCTTGAAGATCTTCACCATCTGCGCCATGACGCCGGCGCCATCCTCGGGCGGCATGCACAGGTCATCCGACAGGATGACGCCGAAAGGCTGGTCACCCACCAGGCGGCGACCGGTGAGGATCGCATGGCCCAGGCCCTTCATCTCGCGCTGGCGGGTAAACGAGAACGAGCAGTTGTCCATCACATGGCGGATGCTCTCCAGATATTTCTCTTTACCGGTGCCGGCAATCTGGTGTTCCAGTTCGTAGTTGACGTCGAAATGGTCCTCGATGGCCCGCTTGCCACGCCCGGTCACAAAACAGACCTCGTCCAGCCCGGCCTCTAGCGCCTCCTCGACGCCGTACTGCACCAGCGGCTTGTTGACGATGGGCAACATTTCCTTGGGCATGGACTTGGTGGCAGGCAGGAAGCGGGTGCCGTAACCGGCCACCGGGAACAAGCATTTGTTGATCATGGAAAATCCTGTTTTGGCGTGGATGTCTGTTCTGGAAGGGATTGTTGTTCTGGCTGCACCAGCAAAATCGCAGCTTCGCGGAGCGTAAGGATACAGGATTCCCGCAAGGCTACAATCAGCGCAAATCAAGGAAAGACAAGGGGTTTCGCTGGACAAGCGCACGCCAGCCGCTAGAATTACGGGCTTTTGCAAACAGGGCTCGGGAAGACCGGCATGGCCAGACAAAGTTCGTACAATTGTGAGGAATTACTGGCCTGTGGCCGCGGGGAGCTGTTCGGCCCCGGCAATGCCCGCCTGCCCGTGCCGAACATGCTGATGATGGACCGCATCACCCACATTGCGGAAACCGGCGGCAACTACGGCAAGGGCGAGATCATTGCCGAGCTCGACATCCACCCCGACCTGTGGTTTTTCGGCTGCCACTTCATCTCCGACCCGGTGATGCCCGGCTGCCTCGGCCTGGACGCCATGTGGCAACTGGTCGGCTTCTACCTTGGCTGGAAAGGCAACCCGGGCCGCGGCCGTGCGCTGGGCGCCGGCGAGGTGAAGTTCACCGGCCAGGTACTGCCTACCGCAAAAAAGGTGACCTACCACATTCATCTGAGCCGCGTGATCGAGCGCAAGCTGATCATGGGGATTGCCGACGGCGTGATGTCAGTCGACGGCAAGGAGATCTATCATACAAAGGACCTGAAAGTCGGCCTGTTCACCAGCACCGATAATTTCTGAGCCTGCGCCCTGTGCCATAATCAGGGCCGCATGATCCCGACAGCAAGTGGCAAACACGAGGTGTAAAGCATGAGACGAGTCGTCGTCACCGGTATGGGCATCACTTCCTGCCTGGGCAACAACGCCGCCGACGTCACTCAATCGCTGCGCGAAGGCCGTTCCGGCATCCGCTTCAACGAGACCTACCGCGACATGGGCTTCCGCAGCCACGTCTCCGGTTCTGTCACGCTGAACCTGGCCGAACTGATTGACCGCAAGATCCTGCGCTTCATGGGCGATGCCGCTGCGTTTGCCTACCTCGCGATGCAACAGGCCATTGCCGATGCCGGCCTGGAAACGGGAGAAGTCTCCAACCCGCGCACCGGCATCATCATGGGCTCCGGCGGCGCTTCATCATCAAACCAGGTGGAAGCGGCCGATATCCTGCGCGAGAAAGGCCTCAAGCGCGTCGGTCCTTACCGCGTGACCCAGACGATGGGCTCCACCGTCTCTGCCTGCCTCGCCACGCCATTCCAGATCAAGGGCGTCAACTACTCGATTTCATCGGCCTGTGCGACCAGCGCGCACTGCATCGGCAATGCGATGGAGCTGATCCAGCTCGGCAAGCAGGACATCGTTTTTGCCGGCGGCGGCGAGGAAGAACACTGGACGCTGTCATGCCTGTTCGATGCCATGGGTGCGCTGTCGACCAAGTACAACGAAACCCCCGACAAGGCTTCGCGCGCCTATGATGCCAACCGCGACGGCTTCGTCATCGCCGGCGGCGGAGGCTGCCTGGTGCTGGAAGAGTACGAACACGCCAAGGCCAGGGGCGCGAAGATCTATGCCGAACTGGTGGGTTACGGCGCCACCAGCGACGGCTACGACATGGTCGCCCCTTCTGGCGAAGGTGCCATGCGCTGCATGCAGCAGGCGCTGGCCACCGTCAACGGCACGATCGACTATATCAACGCCCACGGCACCAGCACCCCGGTCGGCGACCTCGCCGAACTGAAGGCGGTGAAAGCTGCCTTTGGCAATGCGATCCCGCCGATCAGCTCCACCAAGTCCCTCTCCGGCCACTCGCTCGGCGCAGCCGGCGTGCAGGAGGCGATCTATACGCTGTTGATGCAGCAGCACGGCTTTATCGCGGCGTCGGCAAACATCGAGACACTCGATGCAGAAGCCGAGGGCATGCCGATCGTGCGCACTCGCATCGACAATGCCGACCTGCAGCGCGTGATGTCCAACAGCTTCGGCTTCGGCGGCACCAACGCCACACTGGTATTCCAGAAAATCTGACGACGTTGCGCATGCCGTCCGGCATGTGACCTGGCGCATACAGCGACGCGGCAGCTGCGTGCTATTATCTTCGGGACACTGTTGCCGAAGGATCAGCCCGTGAAAGCCCTGCCGCTATTCCTGTTGCTCTCCCTGCCACTTTCGCTCGCCGCCGAAGATGTGCGCATCCCTGTCGGCCAGCAAGGCGCCGGGCGGCAAATCGCCACGCCTTCGCACGGCATGACCCAGGCAGCGGTCATCGCCCGTTTTGGCCAGCCACTGGAAACGCATGCCCCGGTAGGCAACCCGCCCATCATCATCTGGCACTATGCAGAGTTCACTGTCTACTTCGAGGGCAACAAGGTGATCCATGCCGTGGTCAACCCACCCGCGCCCGCCAGTGAGCCGGCAGAACCAGCACCGCAAACCGGCAACGGGGATGGCAGCCATGGGTGAAGACACTGTCGATTACTGCCCGGTACATGCCTGCCACGCCAGCTGGGCAGAAGAACAGGCCACCATCCTCGCGCACCGCGGGCAGTTGCAGCCAGCGCTCGCTCAGGCATGCCCTGCTGACAGCGAGGCCTTGCACTACCTGGCCACCATCAACGAACAGCCGGCCGGCTACCTGTCGATCAGCCTTGATGGTTCGCTTGCTGAAGGCATTACCCGCAGCGACCATGCCAGCGACACCGCCGAAGCGCTGCTGCGCCAGGCCGTGCTCGACACGCCGCGCCGCGGCTTGTCACGGCTCGTGGCGCCTGCCAGCCACCCCTGGCGCGACTCGCTGTTGCAATTGGGCTTTGCCGCCGCAGAGAACCGCGACAGTCTCCTCTGCCTGCTCCTGCCGCCGGACCGGAGTAACAATGCCAGCGGTTCCGAACTGGTACGGCTGGATCAAGTGGATCAGTTCCGGGCTTTCAGTGTGCAGCTTGTGCAGCAGGCTGCGCGCTCACTGGTGATTTTCAGCGATGACCTGGAAGCCTGGCTGTACGACCACGACGATTTCACCAGCACCGTGATGCAACTCGCGCAGAAAAGCCGCAACAGCAACATCCGCATCATCGTGCGCGACACCCGCGCCCTGCTGGAGCGAGGCCATCGCCTGCTGCGGGCCTGCCACCGCGCCTCCGACAAGATCCACCTGCACAAGCTGCCAGTGAACCAGAGCGAGAAGCTGCCATGCTTCATGATCGTCGATGACAACGGCCTTATCCTGCGGCCGGACTCACAGGTGATGCAGGGCATCGGCTACACCGACTATCGCGCGCGGGCGCGGCCGCTGCTGGAACAGTTCGAGCAATACTGGACACGTTCCTACATCGACCCTGACCTGCGCATGCACACGATCTGATGCCATGCACCAGCTGCGTCGCGCACTGATCCCGCTGCTGTGCCTGTGGCTGGCCATGCCGGCGGCACTGGCGCAAGCCTTGAGCGTGCAAGTGTATTCACTACGCCACCAGCTCGCGGACGGGCTGGTGCCCAGCGTGCAGGCAACACTACGCGAGGGCGAAAGCGTCCACGCCTTCAACAACGAACTGGTCGTCAATGCCTCTGCCGACAGCCACCGGCAAGTGGCGCAATTGCTGCAAGCACTCGACAAGCCGCTGCGCAACCTGCGTATCAGCGTGCGCAACAGCAGCGATACCGTTGCACAAGGCAGCAGCGCCGGCGCAACAGGCAGCATCCGCACCGGCGATGTCTACCTCGGCACCGGCGGCACTGTTTACCGTGATCGCCGGCCGGACAATGGCGTGGTCGTGCAGCATGACGGACTGCGTGTGCACGCCAACCGTTCACAATCCGGCACACAGGCCACCCGCGAGCAACAGCTGCGCGCGATCGAGGGCCAGCCGGCGTGGATCAGCACCGGCCAGACCATTGCCTACCGCAGCGTTGATGCCTGGGGCAATCCCGTCACCAGCTTCCGTGATGCCAACCGCGGTTTCTATATCACCGCACGTATTGTCGACCAGCGCGTGTATCTGGACATTTCCGCCAGCGATGACCGGCTGAGTGAAGACCCGCGCCTGCAGCGCCGCGGCGTCATCGACACCGCGCAATTGCAAACATCGGTGACTGGCGCTGTCGGCGAATGGATCAACCTCGGCGGCATCAGCCTGCAGGACAGCCGCAGCAGCCGCGATTACACCAGCCGCGACAGCAGCATGAACGACACCATCGGCGACATCGCCGTGATGGTCGTGCCAGCTGACTGACACGCGACAACCCGCGCAAACCGGCTAGAATCCACCCACGAGAGCTACCGCCACCTTACCGATGCTGTTCAAACGCAAACCAACCCGCCGCAAGGTGTTCTGTGTCGGGCGCAACAAGACCGGCACCACAACGCTGTTCGATGCCCTGCAAGGCCTGGGTTACCGCATGGGAGACCAGCTGACGGCGGAAAAAATGCTGTTCGACTATGCCCGACGCGATTTCCGCCAGCTGATCGAATACTGCAAGGGTGCCGATGCTTTCCAGGATATCCCCTTCAGCCTGCCGTACACGTTCATGGCCATGGACCAGGCTTTCCCCGACAGCCGCTTTATCCTCACGGTGCGCGACTCGGCCGAGCAATGGTACGAGTCGATGATGCGCTTCCAGGGCAAGGTGCACAGCGGCGAAGCACGCCTGCCGACTGTCGATGAACTGAAGGCTTCCACGCGCGTGTTCCCCGGCTTTGCCTACCACACCAAGAAAATCATTTTCAACACACCGGATGATGACCTGTACAACCGGGAAACGCTGATCCGCCATTACCATTTCCATAACGACATGGTGCAGGACTATTTCCGCACCACGCCGGGGAAACTGTTGGTGATCAACGTGGCAGACAGCGACGCCTACACCAGGCTGTGCGATTTCCTCGGCGAAAAGCCGGCCGGCGACGGCTTTGCCTGGCTCAACAAGACCTGAGCCAGACTACGGCGAATCATTTCGGCGGGCGTGAATCGTCCAGGCTGATGTTGCTGTCCACGTCGAGGCCATGCACCCATTTCTGCGTGCCGAACAGCATCACCTGGATAAAGCAGGCCATAAACCAGACAACGCCCTGCGCATAGGCCTGGTTTTCCTTGTGCATCAGGTACGGCAGCTCGACGTGCATGATATCGAGCAACATCAGCACCAGGCCGGTGGCAAAGGTGAACAGCACCGCGATTTCTGCTTCGCGCCAGCCGCTGATGAGGAACACCATGATCGGCGTACAGAACAGCAGGGGAACCACCGGCGAACCCCAGCCGCCAGTGAACACCGTGGCGGCCGTCAGCAAGACAAAAAAGGTGATCGAGTAGGCCACGCCGGTGATGTACAGGTTGGCCGACGACTGGAACAGCAGGTGTTGCGTCACCAGCACAACAATGACCCCGACCAGGCTCACCATCGCCGGCGTGAAATCCCGGCCGCTGAAGAAATGCAGGCCCACAACCATCAGCAACGCGATCGCCGGCACCACGATCGAGAATGCCAGCACCGTCACCAGCGTCCGCGCACGCGCGATCGTCACAGCATCCGGCGTGCTGCGCCAGATGCTGTACGGGATCAGCGAATCGACCATATCGGCAATACGGCGGTTCTTGAACATTTCCCCTCTCCTTATCCATCCTTTGCCGGCCAGGCCAGCTTGCTGCAACCGGCTCTTTGTTATCTGTGCAGCATAAACAGCCGCGCTGCGCTGCGCTACCGGTAAAACACAGCGGGCGACCGCCATGCTGCCGCTATAATGGCCGCCTGACTGCCAGAGTGACCGAGATCCCCGCCATGTCCAGCGCCAACCCGACCAGCACTAATGTCGATCCCGCCGAAATCGCCAAGTTCGAGGCGCTGGCCAGCCGCTGGTGGGACCCGACCAGCGAGTTCAAGCCGCTGCACGACATCAACCCGCTGCGCTGCAATTTCATCGACGAACGCGCCCGGCTGGCCGGCAAGACGGTGCTCGATGTCGGCTGCGGCGGCGGCATCCTGTCAGAAGCCATGGCCCAACGCGGCGCCAGCGTCACCGGCATCGACATGGGGGCAGCGCCGCTCGCCGTGGCGCGCCTGCATGCGCTGGAAAGCGGCGTGACGGTCGACTACCGCCAGCTGCCGGTGGAGCAACTGGCCGCCGAACAGCCCGGCCACTACGACGTGGTGACCTGCCTGGAGATGCTGGAACACGTGCCGGACCCTGCCGCCGTCATCAAGGCCTGCGCCGAGCTGGCCAAACCGGGAGCCCACCTGTTCTTCTCCACCATCAACCGCAACCCGAAGTCCTACCTGTTTGCGATCGTCGGTGCCGAATACCTGCTCAAGCTGTTGCCGAAAGGCACCCACGAATACGGCAAGTTCATCCGCCCGGCAGAACTGGCCAGCTGGGTACGCGCTGCCGGGCTCAATCTCGAAAGCATCATCGGAATGACCTATAACCCGTTGATAAAAAAGTATTCCCTGTCGGAAACCGATGTCGACGTGAACTACATGATCCACACGAAGAAACCCGGCTAAACCATTGGGCAACAAGGTGATGGCACTCAAGGCAGTCCTTTTCGACCTCGACGGCACCCTGCTCGACACGGCGCCCGACTTCATCCTCAGTGTGAACTGCCTGCGCGAGCGCCACGGGCAACCGCCGCTGGCCGACGAAACCATCCGCGCCGAAGTCTCCAATGGCGCCCGCGCCCTGACCCGGCTGGCCAGCGGGCTGGCGGACGACGACCCGGCACTGGAACCGCTGCGCCTCGAACTGCTGGCGATCTACAGCGAGCTGCTTGGCCAGCACAGCCAGCTTTTCCCCGGCATGGCCGACAGCCTGGCCTGGCTGGAAGCGCGCGGCCTGGCCTGGGGCATCGTCACCAACAAGCCGAGCCAGTACACCGACCCGCTGCTGCAGCGGCTCGCCCTGCCTTTCCGCCCGAGCGCGGTGGTGTGCCCGGACCATGTCGGCCGCAGCAAGCCGGACCCGGCCCCGCTGCTGCTGGCCTGCCAGCACTGCGGGTGTGAGCCGACTGAAGCCATCTACCTCGGCGACCATGTGCGCGACATCGAGGCTGGCCGTGCCGCCGGCATGCCCACGGCCGCCTGCGACTGGGGCTACATCGGCCCGGCGGAAGACGTGGCGAGCTGGGACGCAACCCACCGTATCAGCGCGCCGGCGGACATCGTCGGCCTGGTCAAAAAACTCATGTAAAACAGATTACTGGAATCCATTACTCATGAAAGACACCAAGAGCCTGCCAGCTGGCTATTCGCCAGCTGAGAAACTGCTTGAAGAGCGGGTGATCCTCGTGACCGGTGCCGGTGATGGCATCGGGCGTGCCGCTGCGCGCAGTTTTGCCGCCCACGGGGCGACCGTTGTGCTGCTGGGCAAGACCCAGGGCAAGCTGGAGCAGGTCTATGACGAGATCGTCGCCGCCGGCCACCCCGAACCGCTGATCCTGCCGCTGGACCTGCAGTACCTGACGGCCGACAGCGCCGATGAACTCGCCAACCAGTTGCGCAACGAACTGGGCCGGCTGGACGGCCTGCTGCACAACGCGGCCCTGCTCGGCTCACTCACCACCGTGGCCGATTACAGCCCGGAGCGCTGGCAGCAGGTCATGCAAGTGAACGTGCATGCCGCTTTCCTGCTGACCCGCGCACTGCTGCCGCTGCTGAAGGAAGCGCCGGATGCCAGCATCGTCTTCACCACCTCGTCGGTCGGCCGCCAGGGCCGCGCGTTCTGGGGCGCCTATGCTGTCAGCAAGTTCGCCTGCGAGGGCCTGATGGAAACGCTAGCCGATGAACTCGAGGAGGTCACGGCCGTGCGTGCGAACGCCATCAACCCCGGCGCCACCCGCACCCGCATGCGCGCCGCCGCCTACCCGGGCGAGGACCCCAATACCCGGCCGGTCGCCGACAGCCTGATGCCGCTGTACCTGTACCTGATGGGGCCGGACAGCCGCGGCGTGACCGGTTGCAGTTTTGATGCGCAACCCAGACACTGAGAACCAATGCATTCACCGGCGAGGCGAACGATGAAAGCACTGCTGACCGTCCTGCTGCTACTGTCCTGTGCTGCCGCCCAGGCAGGCATCTACAAGTGGACTGACAAGCACGGCGTGGTGCACTACGGCGACAAGCCACCCGATGCAGCACAGGAGGTTCCTGTCGGCAAGGTCGAGGCTGTCGAGCTGACACCGATCACCATCCTCGACGACGGCACGGTGCGCAATAACGGCCAGGAAGATGACAGCTGGATGGGCAAGGCGCTGGCAATGGTCGACGACTTCAAGCAGGCCGCGCTCAAGCAAATCAATGAATGGCGCGGCACCACGCCGGCCGCGACCAACACCGCCAAAGTCGATATCTACACCACCGCGTGGTGCAAGGCGTGCAAGGCTGCCAAGCAGTGGCTAGCCAATCGCGGCGTGCAATATACGGAATACGACATCCAGCAAGACCCCAATGCCGCCCTGCGCATGCGCAAGCTCGGCGGTGGTGGTGGCGTACCGTTTGCTGTCATCAACGGCAAGACCGTACAAGGCTTCAGCCCGAGCGACTACCAGGCTGCGCTGCGCTGAGCATGGCAGACCCGACCCGTCACCGACAGCCCGGCCTGCTGGCAGCCTGGCTGTTGCTGCTGGCGGTGTTCGTGGCGCTGCGCTTTGACAGCAGCGAGCGCACCTATTTCCAGGTCGATGACCAGGTGGTGGTATGGCTGGTCGATGACGCCGTGAACAACGGCAACTGGCAGCCGGACTGGGGGCGCGCCGAAAACGCCGCACCCGAACGCGAAGGCTATTTCGCCGCCGAAGCCGAGCGCACCGACATCCCGCACGCGCACCACTACAACTTCGCGCTGCACATGATGCTGTCGGCAGCCATCATCAAGCCGCTGCGCGAACTGGGTGTGACCGCGCCGACCATCACGCTGCTGCACCATATCGCCTTGTTCTGGGATGCCGTGAGCCTGCTGTTCCTTGTCCTCGCCGCCCGGCAACTCGGCAGCACCACCGCGCTAGCCTTCACCGCCGCGCTACTCTACAGCGTGTTCCCGCTGGCCGTGCAAGGCAGCCATTACGCGCGCCCCGATGCACTGCTCACCGCGATGGGCTCGGCACTGCTGTGGCTGGCACTGGCGAAAACACGGCTTCCACAATGGCTCTGGCTGGCCACCAGCGGCCTCGCACTCGGCATCGCCACCGGCGGCAAAGCGAGCCAGCTGATGCTGGGGATTTTCCCGGCCATCACCTGCTGCAGTGTGCTGTTGCAAGCTGAACAGCGGCACTGGCGCACATTGGCGGCAATTGCCGCCAGCGGCAGCGCGCTGCTGTTGCTGGTGGGCCTGGTGCTCGGGCTGATGTTTGTGGCGGGCGACATCCACCCGCGCGATTTCTGGCTGAGCCTGCTCAGCGTCCAGCGCTACTACGAACATCCCGCACCGCCGGACACCCTCGAACACTACAGTTACCTGGCGCAGCTGCTGAACATCGGCGACTACTTCCGCGCCACGCTGGGCTGGCCGCTGCTGCTGGCCATGCTCGCCGGCGCATTCTCACTCGCACAGCGCGCGGACAAACTGCCGCTGCTGTTACTGACCGTGCCGTTGCTGTTTTTCACAGCGTATTTCGCCAGCGTACCGGCTTTCTTCGACCGCAGCTTCAGCGCGCTGGCAGCTGCCATCGTCTTGCTGGCCGGCTGCGGCCTCCACGCCATCATCCGGGCCATACCGAGGCTGCCGGCAAAGCCTGTATGCGCGACCCTGCTTGCCATTGCGGCGTCCTGGCAGCCGCTACAGATACAGTTCCACCTGCAGACGGATCACCTGCGCCACCACCACAACGATGACCGGCTCGCATTCCAGAAAGCGCTGAAAGAGAGGCTGTCGAAAAAAACCGGCGTGGATTTCTGGATCAAGAATATCGACCGCGGCGACCTGTTCGGCCGCACACTGCCGGAAAAACCGCCAAAGAACCCGCGCATCTATGTGCTGGAAGACCTCAACGACTGGAACTCGCGCGAGTACCGCGCCGAGTTGCTGGCCAACGGTTTCGTGCAGGTCGCTGAATTCACCGGCGACTTTGCCGACATGCCGACCAACAGCCTGATCACCGTGCACGAAGCCGCGCGATTCCACTACTTCGTGCGCCGCGATGAATGGCCAGGAGACCTCCCGTGAGTGACTGCTGCAACGACCACTGCCACAGCCAGCCGCCGGTGAACCCGCGCTTCCGCCGGGCGTTGTGGATTGCGCTCGCCGTCAACGCTGCGATGTTTGTGGTCGAGATCATCGGTGGTTTCGGTGCGCATTCCGCCTCGCTGCTCGCCGACGCGGTGGATTTTTTCGGCGATGCCGCCAATTACGCCGTGTCGCTGTTCGTGCTCGGGCTCGCGCCGGTGTGGCGCAGCCGCACAGCGCTACTGAAAGGCTTCACGATGGGCGGCTATGGCCTGTTCGTGCTCGGCCGTGTCATCTGGCAATACCAGCAAGGCACCTTGCCGGCAGCCGATGTGATGGGCGCCATTGGCATCATTGCCCTCTTTGCCAATGCCGGCGTCGCGTGGCTGCTGTATGCCTTCCGTGAAGGGGACGCCAACATGCGTTCCGTATGGCTGTGCAGCCGCAATGACGCTATCGGCAATGCTGCCGTGATTCTCGCCGCGATGGGCGTGGCGGCTTACAGCAGCAACTGGCCCGACCTGCTGGTTGCCCTGGTGATGGCCGTGCTCGGCCTGCAGGCCGCTGTGCATGTGATCCGACAGGCCAGGCAAGAACTCGATGGAGATAACACCCGATGAAACCGGCTACCTGCCTTGCCCTGCTGGCGCTGCTGCTACCAAGCGCAGGCCAGGCTACCGACAGCATCACCAGCTGTGAACCCAAAGGCGATATCACACCACTGTGCCAGTTCCGGAACCCGGAAGACATCGTTGCCCTGCCCGACCAGCGCACCCTGCTCGTCAGCCAGATGGGTAATATGGAGGGCACCGAACCGGGTTCACTGGTGTTTTTTGACACGGCAACCGGCGAAGTGCGGCCGGCATACCCGGCTGGCACCCACCAGGCTGTTGCCGCCGACTGGGGCACGCCGGATTGCCCCGGCGAACCGGACAACCGCTTTGCCCCGCACGGGCTGTCGCTGCAACAACGGCATGATGGCCAGTGGCAACTGGCCGTGATCAATCACGGCGGGCGGGAAACCGTCGAAATGTTCGAACTGCAGTCACAGGACGGCCGGTTTTCGCTCGTCTGGCGCGGCTGTGTCGTGCCTGCTGAAGGCACCTGGATGAATGACCTGGCGCTAATGCGTGATGGCGGGTTTGTCGCGAGCCACATGTTCGACAAGCGCGCGCCGCACCTGTTCGGCATGAGCACTGGCCTGCTGAAAGCCCTGCTCGGTTTCAACACCGGTTACGTGTTCGAATGGCTGCCCGGCGGCAAGACCCGCATCCTCGAAGGCAGCCGTGGCCCGTTCCTGAACGGCGTCGCACTGAGCCCAGATGAAAGTACGGTTTTCGCCAACATTAGCACCGGCAAGGCACTGCGCCGGCTGGATCGCGCCAGCGGCACCATGACCGGCAGCGTGGCCATCCGCCAGCCGGACAACCTGAGCTGGGACAAGAATGGCAAGCTACTGACAGCAGGCGTCACAGCATCCCTGGCCGCCCAGCAAAGCTGCTCGAAACACCACGGCGAGACCTGTGCCGCCGCTTTCGCGATCTACCGCATCGACCCGGTGACGCTGCAGAGCGAAGTCATCCTGCAGCAGGAAGGCGCCCCGATGGGCGCCGGCACTGTGGCCCAGCCGCTCGGTGATTTCCTCTACATCGGTTCGTACACCGGCAACCGGATCCTGCGCGTACCGTATCGCTGAGGCCGGGAATGTCACCGTTCATCGTGTCGGGTGCGGATGATCGGTTGATTCCTGTCGACGAGGTGAATAGATTGGGAAAAAACGTGCAGTAGAAGGTTGCCAAAACCATGCTGGAACGGATAACAACAACGATAGGCCGGTTGATCCCGGACGACCTTACCCCCGGGTCGAACGAGTACACGCGTGGTGTGATTTTCCTCACCGTGATGCTGATCAACCTGCTGTTCTGCCTGTTCGCCTACAGCTGGATCATCTTTGCCACCGACCTCGACCCGCATGCGCGCAGCGTGGCGTTCCGCGTCATCACTGTCATCCTGGTGGTCTACTGTGTTGCCCTGCTGGTACTCAAGAAGCGACAGTCGATCCCGCTGGCCGTCAATATCATGATGGCCGCGATCCTCGGGTCCGTGCTCTACAGTGTCTGGGTGAGCGGCGGCATCAACGGCTCTCCGATCAGCGCGCTGGTGCTGATCAGCTCGCTGCTGGCTTTTGTGCTCGGCGGCATGAAGACCGGCCTCGCCTGGACCGCACTGGCCATGGCCGGCTACTGGCTGCAGTTCTTCCTGGAGCATACGCTGCTGCCACCCCCACCCTCATTGCTGGACGGGCAAAGCCTGCGCCAGTTCCAGGATGCCATCCCGCTGGCGGCCACGCTGATGAGCGTCGCGGCGATCATGGTCTACGAGCACCTCAACAAGCGCCTGCGCACGGCGTTGTTTGACGAGCGGCACCTGTATGCCTTCCAGGCCGCGCATGACACGCTGACCGGGCTGCCCAACCGCGAATCGTTCCACCAGAGCGTACAGCTCAACATCGAGGCGGCCGACATCAGCAACAAGAAACTGGCGCTGGTGTACATGGATCTCGACGGCTTCAAGCCGGTGAATGACGTGCACGGCCACCATGCCGGCGACGTGGTATTGCAGGCCGTGTCAAGACGCCTGCAAAGCGTGCTGCGCGGCGCTGACACGGTAGCGCGGCTCGGCGGTGATGAATTCGCCTTCCTGTTCTGCGGCTATGAATCGCGCGAGCACCTCGAGCGCTCCCTGCGCAAGATCATCGAGAGCGTGGAAGAAGATATCACCGTCGGCGGCAAGACAGTCGTCAATGTCTCGGCGAGCCTCGGCGTGGCGATTTACCCGGATGACGCGATGACCTTTGACAAACTCTGCCGCCATGCGGACATGGCGATGTACAGCGCCAAGAAAATCCACAAGTCGGGCCAGCAAGCGCCTGCCTGGCAATTTTTCCATGAACAGGCACAGGGCTGAGCGATGGACAGCAGGCTGACAGCTGGCAACAACCCGGTATCCGTCCCTTCAACCGCGCTGGAAAACCTGCGGCAATTCGCGGAACACTTCATCCCTGCCAGCTTGCTGGCAAATGAAATGGAGCGCTTCCGCGCGATGACCATCGTCGGCTATGCCATGCTGAACCTGCTGATGGTGTTTGTCTGCATCCCTGTACTGATGCTGCTGCGCATGGACTGGCAAAACAACCTGATCGGCATCACCGCACTGGCCATGCTCGGTTTCTGTGCCCACGCCTCGTTGAAAACACTACGGCGCACCGCATCCACCATCATCGCCGGCAACGTGACGATCGTCATCATGTTCACGCTGGTATTCCTCGCCAGTTATATCACCGGCGGCCTCACCGGTTCGCCGTTTAACATCTTCCTTACTTTCATCCCGATCACCGCCTGCCTGCTCGCCGGTTTCCACACCGGCATGTTCTGGTCCTGCCTGGTGCTGTTCCTGCAATCCTTCGGCGTGTATGCGGAACGCAATGCGCTGAACGCGCCGATCCAGGTACTCGGCAGCAACGTCGAACAGGCCTTCACGACACTGGCACCGGTCATCATGCTGATGATCTCGGCACTGGTCGCGCTCGCTTTCGAATGGATCAACCAGGAACTGACCTCACGGCTCGACAAGGAAAGGCGGCGCCTGTCGTACAAGGCCGCGCACGACCCGCTGACCGGGTTGGCCAACCGACAGGAACTGCAGTCCTGCCTGGCGATTGCGATCAACACGGCCAGGCTCAACAAGGGCAAACTGTCGGCGTTGTGCTACCTCGACCTCGACGGCTTCAAGCCGATCAATGACACGCTGGGCCACAAGGCCGGCGATGAAGTGCTCAAGGTGGTGGCCAGGCGCCTGCTCAGCATCACGCGCAGCAGCGATTTTGTCGCGCGTTTCGGCGGCGATGAATTCGCCGTCGTCCTCACCGGAGCCGCCTCGCGCGAGGACCTGTTGCCGGTGCTGGACAAGATCATCAACACCATCAGCGAACCGGTCATCATCGACGGCCGCGAGGTGCAGGTGCGCACCAGCATCGGTGTCAGCCTCTGCCCGGGGGACTCGGAAGACGAGCACCAGATGGCACGCCAGGCCGACCTGGCACTGTACGAAGCCAAGAAAACGAAAAACACTTACCGCTTCTACGGCGACATCAGCCAGCGCATCGAATACCTGCACCAGCACACCTGACCAGTCCCGCCTTATAATCAAAAGGCATAACCTTAAAATAAATTGATCTTTCGGTTATATCGGCAGGCTTGCTAGGATCACCGGCCTTGTCCGGCTACCACCACCGAAGGCGCCCCATGCAGTTTGAATTGTTCGGCCTCCACCTCGAGCTGGCCTATGTGCTGTCCGGCCTCGCCGTCGGTTTCATCGTCGGCATGACCGGCGTCGGCGGCGGCAGCCTGATGACACCGATCCTGCTGTTTTTCGGCATCTCGCCTTCCACGGCCGTCGGCACCGACCTGCTCTACGCCGCGATCACCAAGGGCGGCGGTGTCTTTGTGCACCAGAAGAAAGGCAACATCGACTGGAAAATCACCGGCCTGCTGGCGGCCGGCAGCCTGCCTGCCGCCGCGCTGACCCTGCTCGCCATGCACCAGGTCGGCTTCGACAGCAAGCACGTCGACAGCACCATCAAGATCGCGCTCGGCATCACGCTGGTACTCACTGCATTTGCGATTGTCGGCAAGGAAAAGCTGCTGGACTGGAGCCACCGCAACGATGCGATCTTCACCCGCATGACGATGCAGGAGCGCGACCTCGCCACCGTGATCACCGGTCTGGTGCTCGGCGCGACCGTCACCATCACCTCGATCGGCGCCGGTGCACTCGGCACCGTGGCGCTGTTCCTGATCTTCCCGATCCTGCCAGTCGCGCGGCTGGTCGGCACCGAGATCGCCCATGCCGTGCCGCTGACGCTGGTCGCAGGCCTCGGCCATGCCGGGCTGGGCAATGTGAACTGGGAGCTGCTGCTGAACCTGCTGCTTGGCTCGCTGCCGGGCATCTATGTCGGCAGCCACCTGCCGACGGCGGTGCCGGAAAAAGTGCTGCGCCCGGTGCTGGCCGCCATCATGACACTGGTGGGCCTGAAACTGGTACTGGGCGGCTGATCAACCGAGCAAGTGCCAGCCGGCCAGCGCCAGCAAGGCGAGCACCAGCGCCCAGGATTGCAGCGGCTGCAGGCGGAAATACCAGCCCAGCAAGGCCAGGCCGTTGATCTCCTGCGCCTGCAACAGCCGCGGTGCCAGCCATTGCTGCAAGGCCAGCACGTCGAACAGGGAGCGCGCTGGCAGCTCGCCCGGCGTGCGCGGCCCGATACTCACCACCACCTTGCCGATGGCGATCGCATTCGGCAACAGGGCAATATCAGCACCCCGGCCCACGGCCGTCCTGCCCTGCGCATTGCGCAGGATGACCCACTCGCGCAGCACGCCGATGCGGGTATTGCGCAAGGCGCGCTGGATCAGCCACACCGCCGCTGCGAGCAGTAGCACCATCAGCACGCTCATCAAGCCCACAGGCAACAGCACCTCGCGGCTGGTAACCTCGCTATTGCCTGCATAGCGAGTGGAAAACTCCAGCAGCGGCACCAGCAACAGCAGCAACATACCCGCAATGCCCACGAGCCGGATACTGCGCAACCGGCGCTCGTCATGCGCCAGCCAGTGGATGGCCGGGTCGTCTGCCGCCGGCTGCATCGATTCACCCTGCTGCGCCATTGTCACGAGCGTGGCATGTGCCCCTGCAACTGCCTCTTCGCGCCGTTTGCGCTGCGCACGCTGCTCGCCGACAACAGCCAGCCCAAAACCGGCAGCCAGCAGCAGGCCGAATGACCACCACCAGCGCCGCTCGAGTGCTCGGTAGTGGTCGCGCTGCTGTGTGAGATGCTGCAGGTAACTGGCCAGTGCTGGCGCAGTGAAACGGCCCGACATGTTGCCATCGGGCGCATAACGCCATACCGCCATGCTGCCGGGATCTGCCACCAGCAATGCGCCCCGGAAAAACACCAGTCCAAGGGCATCGGAATCCGCCGGCATCGTGAAGCGACCGCGATAAGCGCCATCAATGCCGTAGCGGAAAACAATGCCATTTTTCATGCCGCTGCCCATCTGCAGTACAAAACGCTCCTCGCCGACTGTCACCATTTCCACTGGCCACACATGACCACTGCTGCTGGCGACATCGCCATCCACCGGCAGGTGCTGCCATTGATCTGGCGGCGCAAAACGGCCATCGCGCAGCGGGATGCGCGTGATTTCATGGTGGTTGGTGTTGGCCACCAGCAAGGCGTCGCCATCCAGCGCCACCTGGTTCGGGAAGCGGAAACCCTTGCGCACCTCATCCAGCACGCGACCATCACTGTCGAGCCAGCCCAGCGTGTCGCGCGCCGTGTCGGCAAGGAAGATGCGATCCTGCGCATCCAGCTGCACACGGAACGTGCTCTCGAAACGGCGCGCGAGTGCGGGCAAGGGCACGCACTGGCCGCTGGCGGGCGAACAGCGCAGCAGCCGTCGACCGGTTGCCTCACCCTCAGACTGCAGCAGGAGTTTTTCCATGCGCAGGAAAGTGAGCAACTGCAACAATGGCCCCTGCTGATGAGTCCCTTCCAGCAACAACAGGTCGCCATTGCTGAACACATCGAAACCGCCGGTGGACTGGCGGATACCCCAGGCCGCGAGGTCGACCACCGTTTTCTCCGCGCCATCCGGCGCAAAGACAAAGATGCGGTCCAGCGCCTGGATGTACAGCTCACCGGCATGGCTCACGCGCAACATGTCCGGTGCCTGGTAGCGGCGCCACTCATTGCCGGCACGGAAAGCCCCGGCGAACAAGCCGCCGAACACCAGCAGCACCAGCAGGGTTTGCCACGGCTTGAGTGTCATTGGCCGCGTCCTGTCAGGCGATTGTAGAAATCCTTTTCCACCCGATTCACCAGCGGGATATCGCGGTAGACCACCATCCGCTTTGGCGGGTTACCCAGCAGCGGCAACAGGTCCTTGCGCACGAAAATCACATTCGGCACGAACAGGTTGTTGGTCGGGATCGCTTCCAGCGGGTTGTAGGTCACGAAGCCCTCTTCCTGGTGCAGCATCGCGTAGCCATGGCGGTCGAACACCGGTTCGAAACTGCTGAACAGGCTGTTCAGGTCATACACCACGTCCGGCGGGTCGAAATCGCAGTGCTGTTTCAGTTCGGGCAACATCGGCAGGAACTGCTCGTAGGACCAGTCCATGCCCATCGGGTTGCGCTCCATCCCGTCGAGGTAGGGGCACAGCGTGAATGCGCCTTCCACGAGACCGCGCAGGTCATAGAAGTGGATCTTGCCGAAGTGCTGCTGGCCGAGGCGGTAGAACACCATGCCGGCCTGGCCCGATACCAGTCGCACCGGCCGGCCCAGCTGCGCATGCAGGCGCGGCAGGATCTCGTGCAGGTGGTCGATCGCCGCCATGTCGCGCAGGTGTTCCTGGTTGTACTGCTCGAACAGGCCGTAATGCGCATGCGCCGGATCCAGCCGGTACTGTGCCCATACCGGCACACCGTGCGTCTCTTCAGCCACCATCGCTTTGGTGAAATAGAGACTGAATGGCAGCAGCGGCAACAACAGCAGGCGCGCAAGCCAGGGGCGGCGCAGGGCGCGCACAGCCTGCATCACCAGCAGCAAGGCCGCGAGCGGGATCACCGGCACGAAGAAGCGCCCGCCCTGCATCCAGTCACCGCCCGCCGTCAGCACGAAGCCGACGTAGACACCGGTCAGGGCCAGCAGCACCAGCGCCAGCGTGTACCAGCTGCGGGACGTGGCTTCTGTCGTGCGCGGTTGGCGGGAAGAAAACCACAACAGCAGCGGTGCCAGCAGCATGACCAGCACCACAGCAGGATTGACGATAGAAAAAATCGACACATAGATAAAACCGGACTGCAGTTTTGCCGCCAGCGTGCCGGTCTGCTTCGCCAGCACCGGCAGCGGCAACCACGAACCGAAATAGGCTTTCTGCCACAGGAACAGCAAGGCCGCGCCCGCAGCGGATGCGAGGGCAATGTGCAGGAAGCGCGTGCGGCGTACGGCATCGCGCCAGTGCCATACCAACAGGCCGGCACTGGTGGCGACGATGACCAACGGCATTTCCGGCCGCACCGTCATCAGCGCCAGCGTCACCGCAGCCAGCTGGCCATAGTGGCGTGCCTGCAACTGTGGCGCATCGACGTAATCCGCCCACGCGCACGCGGCCAATAACAGCACCAACGCCGCCAGCAGCGCGCCCATGCCGCCGAAAGTCCACAGCAGGAAGCTGGTGGACGCCAGCATCAGCAGCGAGGGCCACAACGCCAGCGCAGGGCAGTGGCGCCGCGCAAGACGCGTCGCCAGCACGCAGCAAGCAAACGAGGCGAGAATGTCGACGAGGTAGCCGCAAGTCACCAGGTCAAACGGCAGCAGTTTCGAGAACAGCGCCACCAGTACCACCAGCAACAGGCTGGTGGTCTGTTGCACACGGTCACCGTTGTAATTCACCAGCTCGCCGTATTCGAGCAGCGTGTGCGAGAACCAGAAATTGATGTGCGGGTCATCATGGCCCGAGGCGCCATAAACCAGGAAGCCGGCAAACAGCGCGGCAAGCCACCATAGCGGTGCGATACGTAAAACCAGTGCCTGCATGGAAAACCCGACAGTAGCCACAACTGCCGGGCACTATATCACCGTGCCAGCACCCTGCCCCAGCCCACCGCCATCAGGCGCGGCGGCGCAGCAGGCTGTAGTACAGCAGCGGGATCACCACCAGCGTCAGCACCGTCGACACCAGCAAGCCGAACACCAGGCTCACCGCCAGGCCATTGAAGATCGGGTCGTCGAGGATGAAGAAACCGCCGAGCATGGCCGCCACCGCCGTCAGCACGATCGGCTTGGCCCGCACCGCGGCCGCATCGACCACCGCTTGCTCCAGCGTCTCACCCTCGGCAATGCGCTGGTTCATGAAATCCACCAGCAGTATCGAGTTGCGCACGATGATGCCGGCCAGCGCGATCATGCCGATCATCGAGGTCGCGGTGAACTGCGCGCCGAGCAATGCATGGCCCGGCATGATGCCGGCCAGCGTGAACGCGATCGGCGCCATGATCACCAGCGGCACCGCATAGGAACGGAACTGGCCGACCACCAGCAGGAAGATCAGGATCAGCCCGACCGAATACGCCGCGCCCATGTCGCGGAACGTTTCGTAAGTGATCTGCCACTCGCCATCCCATTTCACGCCGTAGTCATAGGCACCGGGTGGCTGACGGATGAAGAACTGTTCAATGGAATCGCCGAGCGCAGCGACCACATCGAACATGCCGTACAGCGGGCTGTCGAGCTCGCCGGCCATGTCGGCCGTCACGTACACCACCGGCAACAGGTCCTTGTGGTAGATCGCGTGCTCCCAGCGGCTGTCGCGCACCGTGGCGATTTCCGCCAGCGGCACCATCGCGCCGGACGCGCTGTGCACACGCAAGGCCAGTACGCGTTCGATGTCACTCTTGTCCGCTTCGGCCAGCTCAAGCCGCACCGGCACCGGGTATTTCGCATGGCCGGTGCGCAGGTACGTCACATCCTCGCCACCGAGTGCGGCGCTGATCGCTGCCACGGCATCAGCCTGCGCCACGCCGAGCTGTGCCGCACGGCTGCGGTCGATGCTGACGACGACGCGGCCGGCACTGTGCTCGATGCTGTCATCGATATCGACGAGGCCTTCTGTCTGCGCGAACTGCGCGCGGATGTTTTTTGCCAGCGCTATCTGCCCGGCGTAATCCGGCCCGTATACCTCGGCCACTAGCGGCGCCATCACCGGCGGCCCCGGCGGCACTTCCACCACTTTCACCGCCGCGCCGTGGCGTGCGGCAATCGCTGCCAGTGCTGGCCGCGCGTCGCGCGCCACCGTGTGGCTGTCGCGTTCGCGCTGGTGCTTGTCCTGCAGGTTGACCTGGATATCACCGAGGTTAGCCGCCTCGCGCAGGTAGTACTGGCGCACCAGGCCATTGAAGCCGATCGGCGCGGCGGTGCCGGCATACACCTGCAAGTCAGTCACTTCGCCGATCGTCAGCAGGTAATCCGCCATTTCGCCCAGCACGGCATTGGTGTGCTCCAGCGGCGTGCCTTCCGGCATGTCCACCACCACCTGGAACTCGCTCTTGTTGTCGAACGGCAGCATCTTGAGCACGACGAGTTTCACCACCGCGAGGCCGATCGCGGCAAAGATCAGCGCGACCAGCACCGCACCGAGCACATAGCGCGGCTTGCGGTTGTGCGCGCCGAGAAACGGTGTCAGCACGCGGGTGAAGAAGGCATGCAGGCGCTGCTGCTGGCCAGCACCGTCTGCGTGGCCGTTATCGTGACTGCCGGCGTGTTCACCGAGCAGTTTCAGCGACAACCACGGCGTGACCGTGAAGGCAATCACCAGCGACAGCAGCATGCCCATCGACGCATTGATCGGGATCGGCGCCATGTACGGCCCCATCAGGCCGGTCACAAACGCCATCGGCAACAGCGCAGCGATGACGGTGAACGTGGCAAGGATCGTCGGCCCGCCCACTTCATCCACCGCCGCCGGAATCGCCTGCGCCAGCGTGCGCCCGCCGAGCGCGAGATGCCGGTGGATGTTCTCCACCACCACGATCGCGTCATCCACGAGGATGCCGATCGAGAAAATCAGCGCGAACAAGGACACGCGGTTCAGCGTGAAACCCCAGGCCCACGAGGCGAACAGCGTCACCAGCAAGGTCAGCACCACGGCGGCGCCCACCACCACGGCCTCACGCCAGCCGAGCGCGAACAGCACCAGCAACACCACGGAGACCGTGGCAAAGAACAGTTTCTTGATCAACGTGTTGGCCTTCTCGTTGGCTGTCGCGCCGTAATTGCGCGTCACGCTGACTTCCACGCCCGCCGGGATGAACGTGCCCTGCAGTTGCTCTACACGTTGCAGCACCTGCTGCGCGATATCCACCGCGTTCTCGCCCGGTTTTTTCGCAATCGCAATGGTCACTGCCGGCGAGCGCACACCGGCCGCCTTGTCGGCATGCCACACGTAAGCCGCATTCTCGGCCGCGCCGGCCAGCACCTGCGCCACGTCCTGCAGGTACACCGGCTTGCCGTCATGCAGGCCCACCACCAGCTGCTCGAGGTCGGCCGCCGAACTGAAGAATTCGCCGGCCTGCACCGGGATATAGCCCTCGCCGTTCACCAGCGCACCGGCCTGCGCCGAGGCATTGCCGGCCAGCAGCGCCTGGCGCAATGCGCCGATCGAGAGGCGCCGCGCGGCGAGTTTTTCCGGATCGAGCAACACGCGCACGGTCTGCGCCGGGCCGCCGATCGTCTCGATATCGCGCGTGCCGGGCACACGCTTCAGTTCGGTTTCCAGCGCATGGGCGATCTGTTTCAGATCAAACGCGCCGCGTGTATCGTCTTGCGTCCACAGCGTGAGATTCAGGATCGGCACATCGTCGATACCTTTCGGCTTCACCATCACCGGCCCGGCGCCGAGGTTGGCCGGCCGCCAGTCCTGGTTCGAGTAGATCGCGTTGTACAGTTTCACCAGCGCCTCGGTGCGCGGCACACCGACCTCGAACTGCACCGTCAGCACCGCCATGCCGGGGCGCGACACGGAAAACACATGCTCCACCTGCTCGATCTCGGCCAGCACCTGCTCCATCGGCAGCGTGACCAGGCTCTCGACATCGGCCACCGCCGCGCCGGGAAACGGCACGAAGACGTTCGCCATCGTCACGTCGATTTGCGGTTCTTCCTCGCGCGGCGTGATGCCGGCGGCGAACAGACCGAACAGCAGGCCGACCAATGCCAGCAACGGTGTCAGCTGCGAACGGTAGAACGCCGCCGCGATGCGCCCGGAGAATCCCAGCGGCTTGCTCTCACTCATTGGCGGGCTTCCTGCTGGCAGCGACAATGCCGGCCGCGACCGGATCCTGCGCCACCTGCTCACCCTCGGCGAGGCCAGCCAGCACTTCCACTTGCTCGCCGAACGCATGGCCCAGGCGCACCTGGCGCAATTGCGGGCCATTGGCACCCAGCACGTACACGGCCGTCACTTCCGAGCGGTGCACCACGCTGGTCGCCAGCACCAGCAGGCGCTCCCGCTCGCCCACCACCACCGCCACCTTGGCGAACTGGCCTGGACGCAGCGCCACGACTTGCGGCGGCAGTTCCAGGCGCAGGCGCACCGTGCCACTGGCCGGGTCGGCCTGCGGGAACAACAGCAGTTTGTCGGGCGTGATGCTGTCACCACGATCCGACAGCACGCGGGCCCGGCGCTGGCCGTTCTGCGGCAGCGCATCAGCCACGGCTTGCGGCAAATCCGCTTCCACGCGCAAACCGGCCGGGTCGAAGCCGCTCATCAGCGGCGTACCGGGTTGCACGGCTTCACCGAGCTCCACATGGCGCGCATACACCACGCCGCCGTACGGTGCCTTCACTTCGGTATAGGAGAGACGCTCGCCCGCTGCTTTCACCGCCGCCTCGGCACTGGCCACGCGCGCACGCGCCGTGCTGAGGCTGCCGGCCGCGCGGTCGTAATCGGCTTTCGCGATCAGCTGGCGCTGGTAAACGGCCTCGATGCGGCTGAACTCACGCGACTGCACATCGAGGTTGGCGCGCGCCTCGGCCAGTGCCGCCGCCGCCTGGTTATAGCCCTGCTGCTGCTCGGTGCTGACCAGCTTGAGGATCACCGCCCCGGCCGGCACGCTGTCACCCACATCGAACAGGATCTCCTGCACCCGGCCGCTGGTTTCCGATGACACGGTCGACTGGTGCACCGCCTGCACCCGGCCATCGAACCAGCGCTCCAGTGGCAATACCTGCCGCTGCACCGGCACCGTGGCCAGCTCGGCGGCCAAGGTCGATACCGGCAGCACCAGTGCCAATGCCATCGCTGTCCATCGTCTCATGGTGGTTTTCCTTCTCTCCAAAACGGTATCCAGAGCGGTAGTCAGAACGCCGCGCCAGGTTTGACACCCAGTTTGCCGAGGATCGCCGCCAACGGACAGAAGCCCGTGAACGAAGCCTGTAGCATGTTCGCGCCGACAAAGGCCGTGAACCATAACCAGTAGCCGCTGTGCCAGTGCGCCAATGCCAGGCTCAGCAGCACCATGCTGCCGGCGAAGCGGAATACGGCCTGGTCGATATTGATGTTGTGGTCAGCCATGGGAACCCCCTTTTTAATTAAGTTATTTCTTAATTTAGCGTAGGCCGAAATTAAAAACAAGTGATAACATTCTTCTAAACAGCATAGTCAAAGGACTCCCGCCCCATGCCCTCCCTGCTCGACCAGCTCCGCACGTTTTCCGAAGTAGTGGCCGATACCGGCGATCTCGCCGCGATGGAGACGTACAAGCCGCTGGATGCCACCACCAACCCATCGCTGTTGCTGAAGGCTGCCCAGCTGCCGAGCTATGAACCGCTGATTGCCGACAGCCTCGCCTGGGCGCGGCAACAAGCACCGGGTGCCGGCAACGAACAACTCGCCGCCCTCGCTGCCGTGGTACTGGCCGTGAAAGGCGGCTGCGAGATCGTCAAGCGCATCCGCGGCCGCGTGTCCACCGAAGTGGACGCACGCATGTCGTTCGATACCCGCGCCACCACCGAGCGCGCCCGCCTGCTCATCAAGCTGTATGCCCAGCACGGCGTGCCGCGCGAACGCGTGCTGATCAAGATCGCCTCGACGTGGGAAGGCATCGAAGCCGCGCGTGTGCTGCAACGCGAAGGCATCGACTGCAACCTCACGCTGCTGTTCTCGTTCGCCCAGGCGCGTGCCTGTGCCGAGGCTGGCGCTTTCCTCATCTCGCCATTTGTCGGCCGCGTGCTGGACTGGCACGTGAAGCACACCGACGTGAAAAGTTTCGTGCCAGCCGAAGAACCCGGCGTGGCGCTGGTGCAGCAGATCTACCAGCACTACAAGCAGCACGGCTTCAGCACCGTGGTGATGGCCGCCAGCTTCCGCAACAGCGGCGAGATCCTCGCCCTGGCAGGTTGTGATCGCCTCACCATCAGCCCCGCACTGTTGCAGGAACTGAACGAGATGGCAGGCACACTGCAGCGCCAGCTCACGGCACCGACAACACAAACGGCCAGACCGCAGCCACTGGATGAAAAAACCTTCCGCTGGCAACTGAACAATGATCCGATGGCCACCGACAAGCTGGCCGAAGGCATCCGCCTGTTCACGGCCGACCAGCTGGCACTGGAAAAGATGCTGGCCGCCAGGCTCGCATGACAGGCAAGGCAGCGCTGGCACCGTTCAATCCGGCGGAGCCAGCCCACCGCGCCGCGCGGCAGCGCGCCAAGAAACTGTGCCTGCAACTGAACACGTTCCGCGTGGACCAGCGCAAGGCGCGCGAGCCGATTTACCGCGAACTGTTCGGCCAGGTTGCCACGGCATTCATCGAGCCGGATTTTTTCTGCGACTATGGCTACAACATCTTTCTCGGCGACAACTTCTTCGCCAACCACCACTGCGTGATGCTTGATGCCGCACCGATCACCATCGGTGCCAACGTGCTGCTCGGCCCCGCCGTGCACCTGTACAGCACCACGCACCCACTGGATGCGGCAGAACGCGCCAGCGGGCTGCAATGGTGTGCACCGATCACGATTGGAGACGATGTGTGGATTGGCGGGCACAGCATCGTGATGCCGGGCGTGACGATAGGCCGCGGCGCGGTGATCGGCGCCGGCAGTGTCGTCACGCAGTCAATCCCCGCCGGGGCGGTTGCCCACGGCAACCCGTGCCGGGTGCAGCGCAGCTAACACTGGCACCGTAAACAACAGGCACAAAAAAGCCCGCCGGAGCGGGCTTTCCTGCGTCAGCCATCAGGCCATCAATCCACTTGCTGGATATCGACCGCCGAGCCAGTCTGCAAGCTGAACAACTGGAAGGTCGGCAGCAGTTCTTCCACTACACGGCTCCAGCGCGAGATGTTGGTGGGGCCCACGTAGACCACATCCTGCGGCTGCAGCTGGAAGCGGCTGGCGAGGATGAAACCGGTAGCGGACTTGCTGTTGAGTTGGTACACACGGGCTTTCTCTTTTTCCAAGTCTCCCATGCCGCGGATCACGTAAACGGCCTTGCCATCGGCACTGGCCTGGTCAACCCCGCCGACCGAACCGAGTGCATCGGCCAGGCTCACGGTATTGGCGCGGAAACCGAGCGAGGTGGGCTTCTGCACCTCACCCATCACGAACACTTTCTTGTCGTCGTTATAGGTCAGGTGCAGGCTGTCGCCGTCTTTCAGGTAGATCTTGCTGGTGTAGGAGGAATAGCGGTCGAGCGAATACACATCGAGTACATATTCCTTGCCATCGCGCGTCAGCTTCACTTTGGAGAGGTCAACCTTGGTGTCATCCACACCGCCCTGGCCCAGCGCTTCCGCGAGCGTCAGTTGGCGCGAGGTGATGTTGATCGGCGCAGTGTTCTTGAAGGCGCCGGAGAGGTAGACCTTCTGGCTGGAATAGCGGATCACCGACACATCCAGCTGCGGCTGGTCGACGTAGGTGGCCAGCTCCTTCGTCATGTAGTCGGCGAGGCCCTCGATCGTCATGCCGGCGGCCTTGATGTTGCCGATATAGGGGAAGAAGAACTCGCCATTCGGGCGCACGAGGCGGCCGTTGGATTCGATCTGCTGCTGGGTGCCGGAAGGCACCGTCAGCTCGGGGTGATCCCACACCGTCACATACAGCACATCACCGGCACCGATGCGGTAGGAACCGGGGTTGAACTGCACGAGGTCGCGCGGCACGGTGATCGGCGCACGGGCTTTCTCGTCGGCCATGATGAGTTCCGGCGTGATCGGCACCAGCTCCACGCCCACGTTGTCGGCGGTTTCACCGCGGCGCAGCTCCCCTTTGTCCATGTGGTGGCCAGGCGCGAGCATACAACCCGCCAGGGACAACGAAGCGGCTGCCAGCAGCCAGTACAGGGGGGTTCTTCTTGAACGCATAAAGAGAGGGCTTCCACAGCAGGAATAAAAAAGAAATCTTACTGGATAGGGCCGGCAGAAGGAACCGTCAGGCCCAGCGGGCCAGCCAGCGGGCCACGGCACCCTTGTGGTGCACGGCCCAGTAGTAGGCCGCAAACAGCAACAGGAAGCCGTAGGCGAGCACCCAGTCCGGCCAGTGCAGCAGCCAGCCGGCCACGCCAACGCCGCCACACAGGAAGGACACCATGATGATCACGATCGTCACCTGGCGATCCGCCAGCCCGGCGCGCTGCAGGATATGGTGGATATGGTCGCGGTCGGCGCGGAACGGGCTGTGCCCGCGCAGGCCACGGCTGATGATGAGGCAGGCGATATCCAGCAGCGGCACCGCCAGCAACCACAGCACCACCACTGGCGGGAATTCGTGCACCTCAGTGTATTCATTGCGGGAGTAGATCAGCAGCAGCCAGGTCACCACAAAGCCCAGCATCGTGCTGCCGGCAGCGCCCATAACCACGC
>CALMIC010000147.1 GCA_937864065.1 uncultured Cellvibrionales bacterium
AACGCACGGCAGAGAGGCTTTCCTCATAGAACATGCGCTGATCGAACTGCTGCCGATCAAAGAAACGCGGCCCCACCACGGCAGCGAGAATGCCGATGATGACGATCACCATCAGCAGCTCGACCAGGGTAAAGCCGCGCGGGGGCATTAGCAGCCTGTTGTGGTAGCAACAATCTGGGAAACCTTTTCCTTGTCAGTTGTTCCCGCAGGATTAGCCGCGGTGTAGGTCACCTGACAAGTCGCACCACCACCATCGGGAGTGAAAGTGATAGTGGCACCTGCGGTGGCAGCGCCTCCAGTGGGGTTGATGCCATCCACCTGAGCCGCGGCCACAATGCCCGCTTCATTTGCTGTCGGATAACCACCAATCATTGTGATGGTCTGTCCTTCCAGAGTGACTGATGTTGCACCACTGGAGCCGGCCGCCAACTGTGCTGCGTGTGCAATAGCAGAAGCAGAGCGCAGGCTACCTGCCACACCATCCACCGCTGCGGCACGCGCCTGATTGCTGAAATCGGCAAACCGCGGTAGCGCAAATGCCGCCAGAATGCCGAGAATCACAATCACCATAATCAGTTCGATCAGGGTAAAGCCGCTTTGCTGTTTTTTCATGGTCATACTTCCTGGTTGATCAATTGAACGAGTAGGTCACTTCGCCAAGGTTGGCGTCGTAGAAAATCCGGTCGTCGCCGTTATCCGGCTGGTAGGTGAAGGTGCAGCGTGTACCGCCGGCCGAGGCCACATAATCCACCGCGCCGACGGCCGTGCCGACGCTGGGAGCCGATCCCTGCAGCAGGTTCTCGAACAGGTCGCGGCAGCTCGCCGCGCTGACGCTGGCGGTGGCCGAGGGATTGCCCGAGTAGTCGATCCCCAGCGGCCAGCCGCTCGCATTCACATCGACATTGCCATTGCCGAAGCCGGCCACGTCGATCTGGCAATTGCCGCCGGCGCAACCGTTGTTGCCGCCATTGCGGTTCAGTTCGTATTGCGAGCGCACCAGGCTGACGGCCGAAGCCAGTGCACCCGAGGTGCCCTGCACCGACGCCTGATGGGCATCCTTGGTGGCATTGATGAAGCGTGGCAAAGCCACCGCCGCGAGAATGCCGAGGATGGCGATCACCACCACCAGTTCGATCAGGGTAAAGCCGTGTTCACGCCGCATGCCTACTCCTCTTGCTCTGCCTGCAGATATACCTGCAATTGGCCCGTGCTGATTTGCTCCAGCTCAACGGCCAGCAGGCCGTCATTCGATGCAGCCCCCTGGCTGTCATTCGATTTTGCCGTCTGCTGGCGGCGTTCCGGTATCGCCCGCAGGCGCCAGGCGCGCATGCCATCCACCGCACCGGCCTGCTCGCCGCCACGATGCACCACCCAGTGCTGTGCCGGCCAGAAGTACCAGCACCCCGCGCGGGCCTGGGACAACACCTCCAGCTCGCCGCAATAGTC
>CALMIC010000148.1 GCA_937864065.1 uncultured Cellvibrionales bacterium
GAACAGGGCGGCACCTGGCTCGGCGTAACCCGCAGCGGCCGCTTTGCCGCCCTCACCAATGTCCGCAACCCGTCTGCCCGGCCGGGCCCGCGCTCACGCGGCCACCTCGTGCGCGATTTTCTCGACAGCGATTCATCGCCCGCCGACTTCATTGCCCGGCTGCGGCACCGTGCCAGCGACTACAGCCCGTTCAACCTGCTGCTGGGCGATGGTGAGCAACTGCACTACACCAATCACCACGGCGAATGGCGCCAACTGCAACCGGGTATCTATGGCCTGTCGAATGCAACGCTGGATACACCGTGGCCGAAAGTGCTCAGCGGCAAGCAGCAACTCGCGGCACTGATGACACGCGAACCACAACCGGAGCTGCTGTTTGGCATGCTCGCCGACCGCACAGAAGCCGGCGACGATGAACTGCCGGATACCGGCATCGACCGTGTGCTGGAGAAGAGCTTGTCGGCGCGCTTTATCCACAGGGACGGCTACGGCACACGCTGTTCGACGGTGCTGACGCAGTCACATGCTGGCGACATCGTTTTCTGCGAACAGGCTTTCGATGCCGACAGCAACACCGCCACGCGCGTGGATTATCGCTGGTCGGTCACTCCGGCCTGACCGGAAACGCCTCGAAATAGAAACGGAAACGCTCGCGCAACACCGCCGGCTCAATGCCGAAATCGCCTTGCAGGTTGTACTGCACCTGCCCGTGCTTGCCGCGCGGGTGCTCGTCGATGAACCGTTTCAATTCGCTGTCAGCCTGTGGCGTGAGCTCGAGGCCAGCTTTCGCGTAGATCTTGCGCACCATCGCCATGTCATCGGCCATGAACACATCAAACGGCACGTCGATGCTGCAGTTGTCGGGAATCGTCTTGCGGTCGCGCACGCAGGCTTGCAGCAGGTGCTCGATGCGGTCGCTCCAGTAGCCGAGCAATTCGCGCAGCAAGACCTGTTTGCGATTGAGACGCTGGCCATAGGCGAGCATCGTGATCGCCGACTGGATCACCGCCACCGGGTCGCGGTGGGTAATCACAATCGTGGCATCCGGGAACACCTGGCGCAGCACTGGCAGTTGTTCCAGGTGTTGCGGGCACTTGAGCACCCAGCGCTGTTTGGCCCGGCCCGCCTGGCGGTCCTGCCACTGCAGCAGTTTCAGCACGGATATCATGTATTCGTAGTGCGGTGTCTGGTCGTGCGCGTAATAGTCGTCGCGCCAGCGCGGCGACATCGTCAGCCACTCGAAATTGTACGAGGCAAAATCCGGCCCCATCAGTTCCAGCTCCTCGTGGATGTGGTCGGGATCCATCGGGTGCATCGCCGCGAGCAGCGGTGTCATCTGCTGCGTCATCGCCCACTGCTTGCTGCAACGCACGTAGCGCGGGTCCTGCCCGTCATCGCGCGGTTTCTCCAGCGGCGACAGCACCGGTTCGTAGGATTCCCACAACGGCAGTGAACGCAACCGGCTGTCGGCCGCCAGCAGGTTCAGCAGGTGCGTGGTGCCTGAGCGCGGCAGGCCACAGACAATGATGGGCCGCTCGATCACTTCGTCGTGGATTTCCAGGTGACGCTTGAGCAGATCCTGGATCAGCAGCCGATTGCGCGCGAACAACAACAGCGTGTTGCGCAGCGAGAGTCTCCCGATATTGGTGAGGCCGTCATCACTGCCCCACTCGTCGCAGAGCAATTGCAGCCGGCGGCGGAAATCATCCGGGCCGAAATCCTCGAGCTGCACTTTGCGCTTCGCATCGGCGAGGATGCTGTCGACAGAAAAATCGACGACCATGTCTTTGGTGGCTTCCAGGGCGCCGCGCTGTATCTCGCTCAGTTGCGGCTGCGCGAGATCGTTGATGACGATTTTTTCTGCCATGAATGTTTACGCCTTTGCGAGTTTTCGTTGTAGTTGCGCGATCTGGTGGCGCAACCAGCCGCTCTCCCAGAAATTGCTGTCGCCGGCACGGGCGAGCAGCGCTTCGTGCGCAGCCAGTGCCAACTGCAAGGCCCCGCGATGCGTCTTGTCTGCTGCGATGGCAGCTTCTGCCAGCAACAATGCCGCTTCCGGCTCACCGGCTGCCAGTTTCTGCTCACCGCGCGCGGTCACCGCACCAATCCCGGCCAGCTCCACCAGATCCGCGTACACCTCGCGCGGTTGCGTGGCGTACAGCTCACTGGTGGCCTGGGCCTTGAACCAGCCCATATAACCCTCCCACACCGTGCGCACCGCCCAGCTGACCTTGCCATAGCCCTCGCCCACGCGCAGCGCCGGCGGCAATTGCACCTCGCGCATCAGGGTGAAGATGTCCTTGCCCGCATTCATCCCTGCCAGGGTTTCCGAGTAGACAAACTCGACGGCCGCTTCCAGGCGATCCAGGCAAGCGCGGATCAATTCACGCCCGGCAACCGGCTCGAAATGACCCGTGACGAGCAACTCGGGCTCCAGGGCGCGCACACGCCGCAATGACTGCAGGTAGCGTTCCATGTCGCGGTACTTGTCGCCCCGGATGGTGTTGACGTTGGGGAAATGCGGGAACAGCGGACCGAAGACATTGCCACTGAACAGGATGCGACGCTGCGGCAGCCACACGACGCAGCTGTCGACCGTCTCGCCGCCGGGCGTGGCATACAGCTCGAAATCGACGCCGCCACAACTGAAGCGATAGCTGTCCTCGAAACTGATGTCCGGCAGCGGCTTGTCCTGCACGAACACTTCGGGATTTTTCTTCGCGACTTCAATCGCGGCATCAATGGTTTTCCGGAACCAGATGTACGCCTGCGATGAACGCACCTTCTGGATCCGCTCGTCATCGTGCTGGCAATCGGCATTGTTGGCCTGCGCCACCAGCTGCGTTTCCGGCGCACGGAAATGCCGCACACCGCCGACGTGGTCAACATGGCCCTGCGTCAGCAGGATGTACGGCGTCGGCCCCGGGCAGACCGCATCGAACAGCGGCTTGTGCACCAGTGCCTCGAAACCCATGCCGGTGTTGATGATTACGCGGCCGGCAGCGGTTTCCACCATATAGGCATTGGAAGTACCGGCAGAACCCCAGATGCCGCCTGCGACGGGAAACAATGCCTGGCTTTCATGTGCCGGTTCCATTGCGGCAAAACCGGGGCGCTCTTCCAGCAGTTGCAAGACGGGATCCATGTTCCTGTGACCTCTTGGCAGCAGTCGCGCTATCATCCCTGACAGTCCCGGCCGCGACAAGCCGGAGACCACCCGCAAGAGGAGCATCACATGCAAGACCTGTTCAAAGGCAAATGCGCCGTCGTCACCGGCGGCTCGCGCGGCATGGGCGCCGAGGTGGTGCGCCAGCTACAAGCACAGGGCTGCCGGGTCGCGGTGCTCGCCCGTACAGCAGATCACGACGTCGGCGACCTCAATATTGTTTGCGATGTGGCCGACGAAGCTTCGCAGCAAGCGGCATTCAAACGGATTGCCGACACGTTCGGCCGACTGGACTATGCGTTTATCAACGCCGGCGTGAGC
>CALMIC010000149.1 GCA_937864065.1 uncultured Cellvibrionales bacterium
GCCTCGTCGGGCTTGACCTCCTCGTGCATGAACGTGACGAGCGACTGCGTGTGCAATTCGATCTGGTTGCCTTCCACGGCCTGTGGCGGCACGACGAGCTGCGCCGACTGCGCGTAGTGGAACGGACTGGGCACGACGGTGCACTCGCTGTCATCCGGCAGGCCGGCGCGCTGCCGCAGCCGGTCGAAGCTGCCGAGCGCGGTCAGCGTGGCCGAGGTGATCACGGCGGCAAAACAGCGTTCCCACAGGTTGTCCTGCAGCATCGCCACCGGCAGCACCGGGCTGGCACAGGCCTCCAGGTCGAAACCGCCGCCGCTCTCGTGCAGGGTGAGCCAGCGTGCGGTTGGCGCCGTGCCAGGCCGGTCAGCCTGGGCATAGAGCGCCCACAACGCCGCACCGTGGGCACAACGCTGCCACAGGCCGCCGACGGCGGTGAAAGCCTGCTCGACCACCTCGCGCGCCGTGTCAGTGCTGCGGCCATCCAGCAATTCTTCGATAGCGATCGACAGGTCACGCAACACGGCGCCGGCATCGGTCCACTGCTGCTGCAGCGTGTGCGCAAATTCGCGCAGCTCATCCGGCACCAGGCCACCGGGAAAACGGTACTGTTTCTCGCGTTCCTCGGCGCGCAAGGCAAACAGCTGCTCCAGCAGCGGCAATGCCTGCTGGTGTGAGGACAACAACTGCTGTTCGACCAGCGGCCAGCGCGCCAGCGCCGTCTGCACGCGCCGCTCGGCCGCGAGCATCTGTGCCACCGCAGCCACCTGTTTGGTCGCGGTCTGCAGCCAGCGGATGCTGCCCTGGATGCGCGTGTGCGCGGCGAAATGCTGCAGCGCCTTGTCCGGCAGGTGATGGCCCTCGTCGAACACGTAGACGGACTGTTCCGGGGCGGAGAGGATCGCACCGCCGCCGAGCGCCAGGTCTGCCAGCACCAGGTCATGGTTGGCAACGATGACATCCGCGCCGACCAGGTTTTCCCGCGCACGGAAGAACGGGCATTGCGTGACATAGGCACAGCGGCGGCCGGTGCACTGGCTGTGGTCGGTGGTGAGGCGCTGCCAGTCCTCGTCGTCGACCGACTGCGGCCAGTTGTCACGGTCGCCATCCCAGGTGCCGGCGCCGAGCCCGTCGAGGAACTGCTGGTACAGCGCCAGCGTCTTGTCCGGCAGCAGCGCCTCGCGCTCGTCCGGGTAGAGGGCCTGGGTGCCGAGCGGGTCGCCGGCTCCTTGCGCCAGCTGGAAATCGAGCTTGTAGACGCAGGCGTAACGGCCGCGGCCTTTTGCCAGCGCATGGCTGAACACGAGGCCGCTGTGGCGGCGCAGGTCGGGCAGGTCTTTCAGCACGATCTGTTCCTGCAGGGCCACCGTCGCCGTCGAGATCACCAGCGTCTTGTCGAGTGCCTGCGCCAGCGGGATCGCGGCCAATGCATAGGCGACCGTCTTGCCGGTGCCGGTGCCCGCCTCGACCGCACAGACGTGGCCACCGCCGACGCGCAGGCCCTCGGCATCGGTCTGGATGCTGCCCAGGGTGCGTGCCACGGCGGCGATCATCATTTTCTGGCCAGGGCGTGCCTTGAGGCCCTTCTGCTCGAGGAAGCGGGAATAGGCGGCCTGGATGGTCTGTTTCTGGTTATCGGAGAGCACGGGAATCCTGTGGTCGTGTAACGGCTGTGTGCGACGCTCCTGTCGCATCCGGCCATGGTACCAAATGCGCTGCCGGCCGCTACAATGCCGGACTCGTTACCCGTTACGCAGCAGGCATCGCGATGTTCGGCAAACTGTTCGGCTTCAGGAAAGACAAGCGCGCAGCGTCCACAGCAGCTGCGGCACCGGCAACACCCAAACCCGCCCCAGCCGCAACGGCCAAAGTGCAGGAACCCTCGCTGCTGGAGCAACTGACGCACGGCCAGCCGATAGAGACCATTGGCGATACCGAGCTGCTGCACCAGCTGGTGAAACACAGCGACAAGCTGGACAAGAAGACCAATCGCCAGGTGCGCGAACGCCTGCAGACGCTCAAGGCCGCGGAAAAAGCCCGCCAGCAACAGCGCGAACTGCAGGAAAAACTCTGTGCGCGGCTGGAAACCCTGGCGCGGCTGCAACACCACCCGCTGTTCGACAGTGAGCTCGCCCACCTGCAACAGCAGTGGCAAGCCCTTGGCACCACCGACACAGACCTCGCCGCGCGCGCTCAGGCTGCCCTGGCCGCTTGCGAACGCGTGCAGCAGGAAGCTGCCGCCGCCAAAGCCCAGGAAATGGCTGCCGCCGAACAGGCCACGCGCGAGGCAGCCGCACGGGAAGAACAGCAGCGCCAGCAGGCAGCACAACGCGAGGCGGAACAACAATCCGAGGCCGCACAACGGGCTGTGCTACAGCAGAAAAAACAACAGTCGCAGGCTGACCGTGAACAGCAGGCACGCCAGCAGCAGGACATCAGCCGCACACTGCAACAACAGCTGCAGCAGCTGGACACCGCGATCGAACAGGCCGACAGCAAGAAAGCGCGCGACCTGCTCGACCGCGCGCGCGACAACCTGAAAAAACTCGACGGCAAACACGCGCACGAATTCGACGGCAAGCTGCACTTGCTGGCGGGCCAGCTGCGTGAGTTGCAGGACTGGCAGGCTTTCGCCGCACTGCCAAAGCTGGAAGCCCTCTGCGCCGAAATGGAAACCCTTGCCAGCACCGAACTGCCGCCCCTGCAGAAAGCCGACAGCGTGCGCGAGCTGCAGAACCGCTGGCGCGCGATGAAACCGCCGACCGGCAAGCAGGCGCAGGCTCTCTGGGATCGGTTCAAACAGGCCTCGGACCGCGCCTGGGCGCCGTGTGCAGCGCATTTCGAACAGGAAAAGCAGCAGCGCGCCTTCAACCTGCAACAGCGGCAGGCGATCTGCGAGGCACTGGAGCAGTTCCACACCGCACAGGACTGGGACAAGGCCGACTGGAAAGCCGTGGTGCGCATCCTCGACAAGGCCCGGCAGGAATTCCACGATTTCCACCCGGTGGAACGCGGCGAGGAAAAAGGTATCCGCGCCCGCTTCGATGCCGCCCTCGGTGCCGTCAACAGCAAGCTGCTCGCCGAGCAGCAGGCCAATGAGGAGAAAAAGCGCCAACTGGTCGAAGCAGCGAAGAGCGTGGCGCAGATGGCTGACCTGGACAAGGCCGCCGAGCGCGTGCGCCAGTTGCAGGAGCAGTGGAAACAGGTGGGCATCACGCGCCGCCGCGAAGACCAGCAACTGTGGGAAGCCTTCCAGCAACAGACCGGCGCCGTGTTCAGTCGCCGGCGCGAGAACCAGCAGCACCAGCGCCAGGCCGAACAGGAGCAGGCAGACCGCGCCCGCCAGGCCTGCGAGCAGATTGCGTCACTCGCCCGGCTGCCCGATGCCGAACTCGCCCAGAGTGGCGGCGAGTTTGACCGCCTGCAGGCCGAGTACAAGGCGCTGGTAGCAACCTTGCACGAGAAGCAGCAACTGGCACTGAAAAAGGCGTTCCACACGGCCAGTGACATTTACCGCCAGCAACTGGCCGGCATCGGCCAGCGCCAGCATGCGCTGCAACTGGCCGAACTGGCACGCCGCGCGGCGCTTTGCGCGCAACTGGAAGCGGACGCTTCCGCCAGCCATGTCGCCGCCATGCAGCAACAATGGCAGCAACTCGGTTTGCCGGCCGACTGGGAACGCGCCATCGACGCCAGGCGCCAGCGAGCGCTACAAGCCGCCCAGGGCGGCGAACCCCTCGACCATGCCGGCAACGAGCAGCGCCTGCGGGAGCTGTGCATTGCGCTGGAAATCCTGCTGGACGTGGAGACACCCGAGGAAGACCGCCAGCGCCGGCGCGATTACCAGATGCGCCGCCTGCAACAAGGCCTGGGGCAGGCTGCCGGCAACCGCCGCGAGCAATGCGAGGCGCTGCTTGTGCAATGGCATACCACGGGCAGCGCCGCCGCCAGCGTGCACAACCGGCTGCAGGCACGCTTTGATGCGGCGCAAGCCAGTGCCGTAAAGTCGCGCTCCTGACCGGGTGCCAACCTGCTATTTACGGGGCAAGCTGCTATCCTTCCAGCTTGCCTCCCCACCTTGCCAATAACGTCCGCCGGATACTGAATGGCCAGCCACAAAACCATCGTCAACCTCGCCATCATCGTCAGCCTCGCCGCAATTTTTGCCGCCAGCTGGGCGTACTACAACCGGCCGATGGATGCCCCGGATTTCCCAGACTCCATCTCCGGTTTCTCGTTCTCGCCGTTCCGTATTGATGAGGATCCGGTCAAGGACAAATACCCGACCGAAGCGGAAATCCGCGAAGACCTGCAGCTGGTGGCCAGGCACACCAAGCGGGTACGCACCTATTCGGTCAAGGACACCCTCGGCGATATCCCGCGCCTGGCCAATGACTATGGCATGACGGTGGTGCTGGGCATCTGGATCAGCAACATCGAGGAAGACAACCGCAAGGAAATCGCCCGCGCCATCGACATCATCAATGCCAACCGCAACATCTCGCTGGTGGTGGTCGGCAACGAAGCGCTGTACCGCCGCGAAAGTGACCTGCCGCGCCTCATCGAGTACATCGAGGAAGTGCGCGCGCAGGTGAAGGTGCCGGTGACCACGGCAGAACCCTGGCATATCTGGCTGAAGAACCCGCTGCTGGTCGAATATGTCGATGTAGTGTCCGCCCACTTGCTGCCGTTCTGGGAAAAGATTCCCGCCGATGCCTCGGTCGGTTATGTGCTGGAAAAAGCCGAGGAACTGAAACAGCTGTTCCCGCAAAAGCCGCTGCTGATCGGCGAAGTCGGCTGGCCATCCTATGGCCGCAGCCGTGGCGCCGCCGAAGCGGATTCCGCTGACCAGGCCATCTACCTGCGCACCCTGCTGAACAAGCTCAATGCCGCCGGTTACGACTATTTCGTCATCGAGGCATTCGACCAGCTGTGGAAAGCCGGTAACGAAGGTGACGTGGGCAAGTACTGGGGCGTCTACAACGTGGAGCGCCAGCCGAAATTCCCTTTTACCGGCAGCGTGGTGCAGATCCCGCAGTGGCGCCTGCTGGCGCTGGTGTCGATCATCCTCGCCGTGCTGGCGCTCGCGCTGCTGCTGATCGACAGCTCCGGCCTCAAGCAGCGCGGCCGCACCTTCCTCGCCCTCGTCGCATTCATGTTTGCATCGTTCCTGGTGTTCGTCGCCTACGACTACTCGCAGCAGTACATGAACTGGCTCAACATCGCACTCGGCATCCTGCTGGTGCTGGCCGCGTCCGGCGTGTTTATCGTGCTGTTCGCCGAGGCACACGAGCTGGCGGAAACCGTCTGGGCCATGCGCCGCCGGCCCTTCAAGGGCGTAGGCAGTGACGAGGCCTACCGTCCGAAGGTGTGCATCCAGGTGCCGTGCTACAACGAACCGCCGGATATGGTGAAGGAGACGCTGGACGCCCTCGCCGCGCTCGACTATCCCGATTTTGAAGTGATGATCATCGACAACAACACGAAAGACGAGAACGTGTGGCGGCCGGTGGAGGAATACTGCAAACAACTTGGCCCGCGCTTCCGTTTCTTCCACGTTGCCCCGCTGGAGGGCTTCAAAGGCGGCGCACTGAACTGGGCGCTTGAGCGCACGTCGCCGGATGCCGAGATCATCGCCGTCATCGACAGCGATTACTGCGTGGACCCGAACTGGCTCAAGCACCTGGTGCCGCACTTCGCCGACCCGAAGATCGCCATCGTGCAGGCCCCGCAAGACTACCGCGACGGCGACCAGTCGCTTTTCAAGAAACTGTGCTACGCGGAATACAAGGGCTTCTTCCACATCGGCATGGTCACGCGCAATGACCGCGATGCGATCATCCAGCACGGCACGATGACGATGATCCGCCGCGATGTGATGAATCGCCTGGGCTGGGCTGAGTGGACGATCACCGAAGACGCCGAGCTCGGCCTGCGCGCCTTCGAGGAGGGCCTCTCTGCTGCCTATGTCAGCGACTCCTACGGCAAGGGCGTGATGCCGGATCGTTTCATCGACTACAAGAAACAGCGTTTCCGCTGGGCCTATGGCGCAATGCAGATCATGAAAGGCCATTTCGACAGCCTGTTCCGCGGCAAGGACACCAAGCTCACACGCGGCCAGCGCTACCACTTCATCGCCGGCTGGATGCCGTGGGTGGCCGACGGCATGAACCTGTTCTTCACCACCGGTGCCCTGCTGTGGACGGCGGCGATGCTCCTGTCTCCTACCCAGGTGTTGCCGCCCGCGCTGGTATTTGCACTGCCGCCGCTGCTGCTGTTCTTCTTCAAGCTCGGCAAGATCCTCTACATCTACAA
>CALMIC010000150.1 GCA_937864065.1 uncultured Cellvibrionales bacterium
AAGCCCCAGGCGTAATCGACCTTGAAGGAGATGATGATCATGTAGACCCAGCTGACCAGCAGGGTGGCAACGCCGAAGAAAACCAACAGGGAAGAAATCGGATCCATAAAACGCTCTCGGGTAGGCTCGGGGGGACAGAAAACGGGCGCCATTATAAGCATGGTCCTGCCGTCTCCGGAATCCCGGCCATCCTCACGGTGTGCGGGCAATGGCCCAGACCGTGACCCGGCCGGCACCGGCAGCCTGCAGCACCCGGGTGATCTCGCCCGCTGTGGCCCCGGTGGTCAGCACGTCGTCGACCAGGGCGACATGGCGCCCGGCCAGCCGGTTGCGGGTATCACGCCAGGCGAAGGCACCCTCGAGGTTGCGCTGGCGTTCTGCCCGCCCCTGCCCTTGCTGGCTGGCGGTGTAGTGCACCCGGCGCAGGCCGTCCAACAGCGGCAGGCCCAGCCGCCGCGCCAGCACCTTGCCGGTTTCCAGTGCCTGGTCGAAACCGCGCCGCTGCAGCCGGCGCCAGTGCAGCGGCACCGGCACGATACTGTCGGGCAGCAGCGCCCCGGTGGTCGCATGGTGGAGGGCGACCGCATCGGCCAGTGCCTGGGCCAGCCAGTGGCCGCAGCCGAGCTGGCCGCGATGCTTGTAGCGATTGAGCAGGCCGTCGACCGGCGGCTCGTAGCGGAAGGCGCAGAGGCTGCCTGCAAACAGGGGTGGTTGCGCCAGGCAATGGCCGCACTGACTGGCTGCTGGCGGCAGTGGCAGGGCACAGTGCCGGCAGGCGGGGTCATTCCACGGCAGGCCGGCCTCGCAGCCAGTGCACAGTGGCTTGAGGCCGCGCACGCTGCCTTCGCACAGCAGGCAGCGTGAGGGCACAAGGGCATTGAACAGGGCGGGTGATGGCATGCGGAAATCCTTTTCCGGTGTTGCGGTTCGTCAGGGCTTGTCGTGCAGCGCGAACTGCTGGCCCTCGCTGGCGGGGCTGCCGCCGTTGTCCGGGGTGCTGAAGGCAATGCCGCCGGCGAGCAGGGTCTCGACCGATTCCGTGCGCACATTCACGCCGGAGAACAGGCCAGCCTGCACTTCCAGCCCGCTGGCCTGCCAGAAGCGGCTGTTGCTTTTGACTAGCCCGGCATACTGCGGCCAGATATTCAGGTAGACATGCACTTGCTGGCCGTCGTTGGCCAGGTCGCCGCCCAGCACCTCGCCCACCTTGACCTGCCGGTACAGCACCGGGTCGCCGGGTTTCAGCGAGCCGAGGGCGCTGGCAGTCAGCTGCAGGTTCAGGCCGGCATCGCGCGTCTTGGTCACCGGCTCACCACGCATGATGCTGAACTCACGGCTGGCCGGGCCAGTGCCGGGCTGCAGCGCGAGGTAGCTGCCGAGCAGGGTGTCGAGGTTGGCGGTGCGGGCCAGGCCGAGAGCCGGTTCCACTTTCCACAGGCGCGTGCCGCTGGTCAGCAGTGGCAGCGCCTCGGTTTTCAGGGCGGCTTCGCCGGTCACGCCCTTGAGGTCATCGCGCAGTTGCAAGCGGGTGATCTCGCCCAGCGGCAGGCCGCGGTAGCGGATCTCGCTGCCGGTGGCTAGGCCCTTGGCATCGGCCAGTTGCAGGCGGATGGTCGCGCCGGCATTGCCGGCCTCGTCGCGGCTGGCGAACAGGCGGAAGCGGTCGCCGCCGCGCACGGCCGCGGGCTTGGGGTCGCGGGCGTCGACAAAGCGGTCGAAGGCGACACCGCCGCTCAGCAGTTGCAGCGCGGAACCGGCGCGCACCGTGGCACCGCCGGCACCGAGCTTCATCTCTACGGCGCTGGCGCGCCAGAAGCGCACGCTGCTGTCGAGCAGCCGGGCATGGGCGGCCTCGATGTACACCTTGAGCTGCACGCGCTGGCCGTCCTCACTGTGGCGCAATTCCTGCACGCTGCCGACCGGCAGGTCGCGGAACAGCACCGGCGCACCGACCTGCAGGCCACCAGCGTCAGGGGCTTCCAGCGTCAGGTAGAGGCCGGGCAGGCTGCCGGGTATCGGCGCGGTGGCGGCTTTCTCGTTGTCGAACAGGCGGAACTCGTGGCCGTCATGCACGTCCGTGCTGGCCTTGCTGTCCGGTGTGTCGAAAGCGATCCCCCCCGCCAGCAGCCCTGCCAGCGGAGGCACCTGCACTTCGAGGCCGTTGGCCAGGCTGGCTTCCAGTCGCACCCCGCTGACTGACCAGAAACGGCTGCTGCGGTTGACCAGATGGCGATAGGCCGGCTTGACCAGGACATGGATGGCGGCCCCGTCCTTTTCCAGCACCCGGCTCTGCACAGTGCCGACGATAAATTCGCGGTAATAGACCGGCGTGCCGGGGTTGAACGAGCCGGCCAGCGGCGTGGTCAGGCGCAGGTGCAGGCCCGGTTCGGAAAAATCGAGCGGGTCCGGACCGTCGGTGGCGACGAAATGGTGGTCGCGCACCGGCTGACCCTTCATATCGGGTGTGAAGGCGAGGTAGGCGCCAGAGACCAGTGCATCCAGGCCGGATACCCCGGCGGCAGTCAGCTCCGGCTTCACCAGCCAGAAGCGCGTCTTGTCGGTGATGAAGGATTCGAAGCGGGGGTCGATGCCGAAGCGGCCGATGACGGCGTCGCGGCTGCTGTCATACCAGAGGTCACGCAGCTTGCCGACCGTGATGCCCTTGTACAGCACCTTGGTCACGCCCTTGGTCAGGCCGTCGGCCGACGGGAATTGCACGTTGGCGAACACGCTGGCTTCGGCCGCTTCGAAATCCTCGTACAGGTAGAAGTGGTCGCCGTCGCTGGCTGGTGCGGATTGTTCGTCCGGCAGGCTCATGCTGATGCCACCGGCCAACAGGCTCAGCACCGATTCCGTCTCCAGCCGGACCCCGCCGAGGCCGGCCTCCAGCCGCACGCCGCTGGCGTTCCAGAAACGGGTGTTCTTGCGTACCAGGTGTTCGTATTCCGGCAGGATATGCGCGCGGATTTCCACGCCGCTGCCGTCCGGCAGCAGGGTCACGGTCTTGACCGAGCCGATCTGCATCTGCCGCGAGTAGACCGGCGTGCCGACCGCCACCGAACCGACCCGGTCGGTGCGGAAACTGATATGCAGGCCCGGCACGAAATTGGGCAGCGGCGGTGGCGATTTCAGTGCCACGAACTCGCTTTTCGTGCGGCCACTGAGCTCCTTGCTGGGCAGGTTGAGGCCGATATAGTTGCCCGAGAACAGGGTGTTGAGGCCGGACACACCGGCCAGCGACACCTGCGGCTGCACCAGCCAGAATTCGGTTTCCTCCGGTACACCACCGAAACGCTCCTCGACGCGCTTGTCGATCTGGATGGTGGCGAGTACGCCTGAGAAATCCTCTTTCGCCTTCAGGTCCTTCACCACACCGATGACGATGCCCTTGTACTGCACCTGGGTCTGGTTGGGGACAATACCCTCGCCGCTCTCGAACTCGATGGTGATCTGCGGGCCGATGTCGAGCAGGCTGCGCCACACCAGCCAGATGCCGACCAGCAGCGCGATGATCGGCAACAGCCAGATCGGGGCGAAATGGTGTTGGCGGGCGATCTTGGGTTGCGGCAGGTAGATGTCGTTCATGGCAGATCGCCCGTGTTCCTGTGCAGTGATGGCTTACTTGATGTGTTCGCGGACAAAGTAGCCCGCATCCTTGACCCAGTTGTCGAGTACCGGTTGCATCTCTTTCATGGTGATGCGCATTTTGGGGTCGCCGAGCGCGGCACCGGTGCCGGCGCGCACGGATTTGGCGACAACCTTGTTGGTCTGCGTGTCGACCAGGCGCGACTCAAGATACACCACCATCGACGGATCCACAGCCACCGTCGGCGCTGCGTCGGTGAAAATGCCGGCCACCGGCAGGTTCTTGCCCTCGCTGCCTGCCGTTTCCGGTGCGGGCGGTTTGACACCGGTAATCGCTGCATCCCAGCGCAACACGCCCGGGCCTGGTTGGGTGACGATCTTCAGGTCGCGGCCGATTTCCTGCCGCGCCTGTTTGACGAGGTATTGCGTGGCTTCGAGCATGCGGCCTTTCGAGACTTTCGAGTACAGCGGCGGCTTCGGGTAGAACCCGACCGGGTCGATGATGATGGCCGTGTACTGGCCTTTTTTCAGTTCCGGGCTCAGCCAGCCGAGGCGGGTGCCGCCGGTGGGGGTGTGGAATTCCTTCATGTCCGTGTAATTCACGAGGTAGCCGGAGAAGTGCGAGGGATCGATTTTTTTCGCCACCGGTTTGGCTTCTGCCTGTTCCTTGCTGGCGGACTCCTCGCCGGAAAACTTCTTGTAGATGGAGCAACCCGGGAGGGTGGCGACGAGGGTGGCAGCGAGCAGGGTGTGGCAGAAGGACTTCATCATCGGGGAAACCTGTGGTTATCGTGGGAAAGCGCGGCGCATTTTACCTGCCGGGAGTGAAAAAAATGTTCATGCTTCGGCTTGTTCACCGGGCGCACTGTCCCAGATCAAGCGCGGGTCGAAGCTCATCGACGACAGCATCGTCAGCACCACGGCAATGCCGAAGGCCAGTGCGCCGGGGCCGGGCAGCACGGTGACGACCTGGCCGAGGTGCACGAGACCCACCATCACAGCGACCACGAACACATCGAGCATCGACCAGCGCCCGATGAATTCCACCGCGCGGTAGAGCCGCGTGCGGCTGGCCGGCGTCAGTGCCGAGCCGCGCTGAACTGACAACAGCAGGATGACGATGCAGGCGATCTTGCCGAGCGGCACCACGAAACTGGCCACGAACACCACCAGCGCGATACCGTAGATGCCATGGTGTACCAGCAGTGCCACACCGCCGATGATGGTGGAAGGGTCGCCGCGGTTGAACATCTGGATGTCCATCATCGGCAGCAGGTTGGCCGGCAGCAGCATCAGCACGGCCAGGCACAGGAAAAACCAGCTGCGCGCGAGGCTGTAAGGCTGGCGCAGGCTGACGTGGGCACCGCAGCGAGCACAGGAGATGGCGCCTGTGGGCGGGCACGGCTGCAGCCGGTGGCAGGCCGTGCAGAGGGCAAGCCCGCAACTGGCGGCATTCACGGGAGACGGCGCTGTGCTGGCCATGGGGTTAGTGCAGTCGCATCAAGGGAATTCGCGCATCACCTGCAGGGCTGTGGGGATGCTGGCGGTGGGCGAGGGATGCACTTCGATGGACTCGATATTCTCGAAGGGCAGGAACACCACATGATCTTTTTCCTGCAGGATCAGGCAGCGGTTCTGCATCAGCTTTTCCAGGCGGCTGTACACGGTGGCGGACTGGCCGCCTTCCAGCGGTACAAAAGCAAAGCTCCTTTCCTGGCCGTTGGTGAAACGGACCTTCAGGTAACGCAATTCTTCAATGTTCATGCCAATGCTCCTTGGACAAGATGGGTGGGGAAAGAGGCTATCACAACGGCTGCTGCGCAAAACGCCTGGCCCACGGGTTCGCAGTGAGGCCGTGCAGCACCACGCTCAACAGGATCGTGCAGATCGCGGTGATGACCAGGGTATTGCTCATCACCAGTGGCTGCTGCATCACGATCAACCCGAACACGATACTGGCCAGCCCGCGCGGGCCGAACCAGCCGATAAACAGGCGTTTTTCGGTCGACAGCCCGGTGCCGGCGAGACACAGCCAGACGGGTAGCATGCGGACCAGGGTGAGGCTGGCAACTGCATAGGCCCAGGCTTGCCAGCTGAGGTAAGGGCCTGTTGAAAAACCCTGACTCAAGATTTGATAAAATTCGTTTCACTGAATGCATTTGAGTGATTTCACCATGCGCGGA
>CALMIC010000151.1 GCA_937864065.1 uncultured Cellvibrionales bacterium
ACCTTAAAAAAGGCGGTGCTTATGTGCCTGGTATTCGTCCTGGTGAACAAACTGCTCGTTATATTGATAATGTCCTAACTAAGTTGACTGTGATTGGTGCTGCATACATAGCTGTCGTATGCCTTATCCCCCAAGGCCTTGTTATGGCTTTCAATGTGCCGTTCTATCTTGGTGGAACTTCTTTGTTAATTGTCGTTGTTGTCGTCATGGATTTTATGGCTCAGGTTCAGTCACACCTAATGTCGGCGCAGTATGACTCGCTTTTGAAGAAGGCTAACCTTAAAAATTATGGCGCTAGCTCGCTAGCGCCAAAGCGCTGAATTTCGAGAGGATGTGTATTATGAAAGTTCGTGCATCAGTAAAAAAAGTATGTCGTGGCTGTAAATTGGTTAAACGGAAGGGCGTCCTTCGCGTAATTTGCAGTGTCGAACCCCGTCATAAACAGCGTCAGGGTTGATTTGAACTCCGGTAGAGGCTAAAATTCGCGCCCCTTGAGGCATGGCTTGGCTTTGCTGGTATAGGTTATTGATTATTTTGGAGTTTTGGTAAATGGCTCGTATTGCTGGTGTCAATGTGCCTGATAACAAGCACACGGTAATTGCCTTGACATATGTATATGGCATTGGACGTACCCGTGCAAAAAATATTTGTGCCAAAGCAGGCATAGCCGAGACTGTCAAAGTGGGTAGTCTGGATGAGGCTAAGCTCGATGTCCTGCGCGCAGAAGTCGGCAAATATGTCGTCGAGGGTGATTTGAGACGTGAAGTGAGCATGAGCATTAAAAGGCTTATGGATTTGGGTTGTTACCGTGGGCTTCGTCATAGGAAAGGGCTTCCTGTGCGTGGACAGCGCACTAAAACGAATGCCAGGACTCGGAAAGGTCCGCGTAAGGCTATCAAGAAATAATCTAGCGTTTCATTGCGCTCTATCAAGTTAGCGAAAGGCGAGAGAAAAATGGCAAAGCCATCAGCAGCAAGCAGCAAAGCCCGTAAAAAGGTTAAGAAAACAGTAGTTGATGGGGTGGCGCATATCTACGCATCCTTCAACAATACGATAGTAACTATCACTGATCGTCAGGGTAATACCTTAAGCTGGGCAACATCAGGCGGATCAGGTTTTCGTGGCTCGCGGAAAAGTACTCCCTTTGCTGCCCAGGTTGCTGCTGAAAGGGCGGGCCAGACTGCACTTGAGTATGGGTTGAAGAATCTTGATGTGGAAGTAAAGGGGCCGGGGCCAGGTCGTGAATCTGCTGTGCGGGCTCTTAATAATTGCGGTTATAAGATCGGCAATATTACTGATGTAACCCCGATTCCCCACAATGGATGCCGTCCGCCTAAAAAGCGCCGCGTCTAATATTTATCTGAATTTACGAGGCCCAATTCAAGATGGCTAGATATATCGGACCAAAGTGCAAGCTGTCGCGCCGCGAGGGCACCGATCTGATGCTCAAAAGTGGTGTGAGACCGCTTGAATCAAAATGTAAGGTCGAGACGGCGCCAGGGCAGCACGGTCAACGCAGGGGCAGGCTGTCTGATTATGGCGTTCAGCTACGTGAGAAGCAGAAGGTTCGCCGTATTTATGGTGTTCTTGAGAAGCAGTTTCGCAGCTACTATGCAGAGGCGGCGCGTCGCAAGGGCAATACGGGTGAAAATTTACTGCGCTTGCTCGAATGCCGCCTGGATAATGTTGTCTACAGGCTTGGCTTTGGAGCTACGCGTGCTGAAGCACGGCAGCTGGTTTCGCATAAAGCCATTTCTGTAAATGGCAGTACTGTTAATGTTCCCTCTTATCAAATCAAAGCAGGTGATGTCGTATCTGTAAGGGAGAAATGCAAGAACCAGTTGCGCATCCAGTCGGCCATGGCAATAGCTGCTCAGCGCGGACAGTCGGATTGGTTGGAACTGAATACGGCCAAGATGGAAGGGCATTTGAAGCGCGTTCCTGATCGTAGTGATCTCTCCTCGGAAATCAACGAAAGCTTGATTGTCGAACTGTACTCGAAATAATTCTTGGGACATTGATATGAAAAGTTCTGCTAATGAACTGTTAACGCCGCGTCATATAGATGTTCAGCAGGTATCGCCAACGCGTGCGAAAGTTGTATTGGAGCCTTTGGAGCGTGGCTTTGGTCATACTTTAGGCAATGCCTTGCGCAGGATCCTTCTTTCTTCAATGCCAGGCTGTGCAATTGTTGAAGCTGAAATCGAAGGCGTGTTGCATGAATACAGTGCGATAACCGGTGTTCAGGAAGATGTGATTGAGATCTTGCTCAATCTTAAGGGGATTGCTGTGGTAATGCATGGCAACAAGGATCGTGCTGTCATGGTCCTGAATAAAAAGGGCGCTGGAGTTGTGACGGCTGGTGATATTCAGGCGGATGGCGATATTGAAATCAAGAATCCTGATCATGTGATTTGTCACATTAACAGTAATTCAGCTTCTATTAATATGCGTCTGGCGGTCGCGCGTGGTCGTGGTTATCAACCGGCGGATGTCCGTGCTGCAGATGAAGAAGAAAACCGCACAATCGGGCGACTGCAGCTTGATGCTTCATTCAGTCCTGTGATTCGTATTGCTTATGTTGTAGAAAGTGCTCGCGTTGAGCAGCGCACTGACCTTGATAAGCTTATTATTGATATGGAGACGAATGGCACGATCAATCCTGAGGAGGCTATCCGTCGTGCTGCAACGATTTTGCAGCAGCAGTTGGCTGTGTTCGTGGATCTGGAAAGTGAGAAGGAGTCTCGTCCCGTCAAGCAGCAAGATGAAATCGATCCGGTATTGCTCCGTCCAGTCGACGACCTTGAGTTGACCGTCAGGTCAGCAAACTGCCTTAAGGCTGAGAATATTTACTACATAGGCGATCTCATTCAGCGTACTGAAGTTGAATTGTTGAAAACCCCGAACCTTGGTAAGAAGTCACTCACTGAAATCAAGGACATTCTGGCCTCCCGGGGATTGTCTCTTGGAATGCGTCTTGAGAACTGGCCGCCAGCCAGTCTCCGTGGCGAGGACAGGGCTTCGGCTTGAATTGATCTCTTTTTGAATTAAAGAATTTGTAAAGGTAACCTGATATGCGCCACAGACTGAGCGGCCGACAATTAAACCGCACAAGCTCGCACCGTACTGCGATGTTCCGCAATATGGCAGCATCTTTGCTAGAGCATGAGATTATCAAAACAACTCTGCCAAAGGCAAAAGAGTTGCGTCGGGTTGCGGAGCCCTTGATTACCCTGGGTAAAAAAGACACCGTGGCTAATCGCCGGTTGGCTTTCAATCGGCTGCGCAGCAAGTCTGCTGTTGGCAAGCTGTTTTCTGAGATTGGTCCGCGCTATGAGGCTCGTCCCGGTGGCTATCTGCGTATTGTCAAATGCGGATTCCGCCCAGGTGACAATGCACCGATGGCATATGTTGAACTCGTAAATCGCCCGGAAAAAGTTCGTGCATCGGAAGTTGTAAATACTGAAGATGCTGCATCTGAGTAATTTTGATTGATAATTTTATACACCGGGCTTGCCCGGTGTTTTTGTTTCTAGCATTGTCTTTTTGTCAGAGGGGATTGCCATTATGAAATCATTTCACCCGCCAGTGCGTACTTTGATGGGCCCAGGTCCTTCTGATGTAAGTCCTAGAGTTCTTGAGGCAATGGCAAGGCCAACAATTGGGCATCTTGATCCCTTGTTTGTCCAATTGATGGATGAAATCAAAACGCTGACACAGTATGTATTCCAGACCGAGAACAGGCTCACTTTGCCGATTTCTGCACCGGGTTCCGCTGGCATGGAAGCGGCTTTCGTAAATCTCGTCCAGCCAGGGGACAAGGTCATTGTCTGCCAGAATGGCGTTTTTGGTGGCCGGATGAAGGAAAATGTCGAGCGCTGTGGCGGGAATGCTGTCATGGTGGAAGACCCTTGGGGCAGGGCGGTGGATCCACAAAAGGTTGAAGATGCACTGAAGGCAAATCCTGATGCCAAGATTGTGGCATTTGTCCATGCTGAAACTTCTACCGGGGCTCTGTCGGATGCAAAAAACATTTGTGCAATTGCAAGAAAGTACAATTGCCTGACGATTGTTGATGCGGTGACTTCGTTGGCAGGAAGCGAATTGCTTGTCGATGAATGGGGTATTGACGCTATTTATTCAGGAACACAGAAGTGCCTGTCATGTACTCCTGGCTTGTCGCCGGTCAGTTTCAGTGATCGGGCCGTTGAGGTTATTGCAAACCGCAACACGAAAGTGCAAAGCTGGTTCCTCGATATGAACCTGGTGATGGGCTACTGGGGCGGCGGAGTAAAAAGGGCATATCACCATACAGCCCCGATCAATGCACTCTATGCCTTGCATGAAGCGTTGGTGATGGTGAAGGAGGAACGGCTGGAAAATGCCTGGGCGCGCCATACCTATCACCACAAGGCGTTGGCTGCAGGAATTGAGGCAATGGGGCTGCAGTTCGTAGTGCCTTCATCAGAGCGTCTGCCGCAACTGAATGCCGTGACAGTGCCTGAAGGTGTTGATGAAGCGGCCGTACGTAAATTGTTGCTGGATCAGTACAGCCTTGAGATCGGTGCTGGTCTGGGTGCCCTGGCAGGCAAGGTCTGGCGTATCGGTTTGATGGGATTTGCCTGCAACCAGAAGAATGTATTGTTCTGCCTCGGCGCTCTGGATTCAGTCCTGACAGCCATGAAGGCACCTATCCAGTCCGGAAAGGCCGTCAATGCAGCAATGGCGGTTTACGCACAGGGCTGATTTCAATTCAAGCATTGTAAAAAAGGCACCTTTTGGTGCCTTTTTTATTTGGGTGATTTTTACTGGCGGCGTTATTTCATGCGTCAGAATAAGCATCAGCACTGCCTGGTGGTTTTGCCGGGACTTCTTCGCGCAGGCCATAGGCTTCATTGAGTGTGCCAAGGTTTCCCTTTTTGGGCGCGTAATCCAATGGAGGATTGATAACAGCCCCCTCTCCCAGAATAGGGGTGGCTTTGATGTCGCCCAGCATGACAGGTTGGATATCGATATGGCCGATTTGCTGAGCGCTGGAGGCGAGGTAATCGTGCAGGTCACGATAGTCGCGTGTCAATTTACTGACCAGTGCAGCTGTGTGGTTAAAGTGCTCGGTGACCTGAGCCTGCTGCCGCTGGAGCTTTTGCTCGGCTTCTTGCAGTCTTGACTCGAGAGTTTGCCTGCTCTGGGGTCTAGCAAAACGCCAGGCCAGCAATGCGCCGAGCAGTATGCCTATGACGCCGCTGCTCAGGGCGACGAGAATGATGTTGGGGTAGTTCTCCACGGCATGCTCCATTGGTGCTTGTTAGCATAGAGAGCATAATGCAATCCGATGCACTGGGCAAAAATCCGGCGGGGTAAGTCAATGCAATCTTCCCGACTATTGCCGCCAGGCTGGATGAATGGGGGCGAGGGCCGGTTTCTGCTTCCGGGACCAGTAGGCGAGATGGAGATCCTGGTAAATGGTGTGCAGGCTGTGCGCGGTGTTAGTCTGCTATGCCACCCGCACCCGCTCTATGGCGGCTCAATGGACAACAAAGTGGTCTTTACGCTGGCCAGGGCATTGCGGGACAGGGGCTATGTGGCTGTGCGCTTCAATTTCCGTGGTGTCGGTGCGAGTGTTGGTGAGCATGATGGTGGTGTCGGTGAAATGGACGACGCCTACTGGCTGTTGCAGCTCATGGGTACTGCTGCATCGGGTCTGCCAGTAATACTTGCCGGCTTTTCCTTTGGCGCAGCCATTGCGGCTCGTCTGGCCTGTCGACAAGAAACTGCTGCTGTCGTGCTGGTGGCGCCCCCTGTGCCGCAATACGGCTTGCATTCAATCAGGTCAATACCTGCCCCGGTACTACTGTTGCAAGCAGATGACGATGATGTGGTAGATACCAACGCTATGAATCAATGGTGGCAGGCATTGTCAGCGCCGGAAAAAGTATTGCGACGATGGGATCAAGGTGGCCATTTCTTTCACGGCCATTTGCCGGAACTGAAAACGGCCGTGAATGATTTCCTGTCATTGCTGGGTTGCTGACTCGCGCAGTATGCTCAGCGGTGGAATGACCACGGTGCGGTAGCAGAAGGCGATACCGACGGTGGTCACTAGTGCAGTAGTTGCAGCCGGCACCAGAATCCAGATCTCCGGATGAAAAAAATATTCCATGCGGAACATGCGTGTCTGCAGGATCCAGGCGGTGAGTTCGGCGCCGCATGCTGCCAGCAGCCCGGCGATGAGACCGATACAGAAAAATTCAACAGCAAGTGCACCAAGGATGCGCTTCCTGCCTGCACCGAGGGTGCGCAGCAGGGCGCTCTCGTGCAGCCGTTGGTCGATGCTCGCCCTGAGGCATGCAAGCAGCACGAGCAGGCCTGCAGCCAGCACCAGCACAAGGATGACTTCGACGGCGAGGCTGGCGCGTTGCACGATAGCCTGGATGCGCACTATCAGGTCGTCGACGGGATATGCTGTAACCGAAGGATAATGGCGCAACAGTTTACTCAGTGCCGCTTCTTGCTGTTCGGTGCGGTACACGCTGGTCATCCAGGTGGCATTGAAAGACTCCAGTACGCCCGGGCCGAACAGGAAGTAGAAGTTTGGCGTCATCCTGTCCCAGTCCAGTGAGCGGATACTGGCGATTCTCGCAGGCAATCGCGCCGAGCCGATGGTGAATACCAACTGGTCACCGACATTCACCTTGAGGCGCTTTGCCAGCCCCTGTTCAACCGAGACTGGCGCGAGGCCGTCTTCCGACTCGCCAGGCCATGTGCCGGTCACAACCACATTCTCTGGCGGAAGCTCGCTGGCCCAGCTGAGGTTCAGTTCGCGGTATACCTCGCTGACCTTTTCGTCGAACAGCTCTGTGGCCGGCTGGCCGTTGATCTCCGATAGACGCCCGCGCACCATCGGGTAAATGTCAGTGATCGAGAGCTGGATACTGGTAAGGTCGCGGCGCAATGGTTCGACATCCTGCGAAGCGATATTGATCAGGAAAACATTCGGTGCGCCCGGCGGAATCTGCATCCGCCATTCATCCAGCAGTGAGCCACGCAAGAGCACCATGACTGCCAGCAGCATGAAGCCGGTGCCAAAAACGACGACTTGCAGCAGGGATAACCAGCGACGGCGCAGCACATTGGCCATGCCGAGCCGCCAGATGCTGCCGGCACGGGTGCCGATGGCGCGCCCTGCCTGCAAAAGCAGGGCGCCCAGTGTTGCGGCAGGGAGCAGCAGGGCGAGCATGCCCGCCATGAGTGTCGCCACCAGTTTGGCGTCCTGGCTGTAAAGCCAGAGCACTGCCGCAATGCCGGGTAGCGCGAGCCAGAGCGTGCGGCCGTAAACAAAACTGTCGACGGTGTCGCTGCGCAACACGCGCCACGGTGGCACACCCTGTAGACGCCAGAACGCTGGCCAGACAAAACAGAGCAGGCAGATCAGGCCGGTTGCTGCACCCATCGCCAGCGGCATCGGGCCGGCGGCAGGCAGTGCTGCCGGGATCCAGTCGGCCATGACCGTGATGAAGGCAAACTGCAACAGGTAGCCTAGGGCTGCGCCGGTCGCAGTGGCAAGCAACCACAAGCCGGCCATCTGCCCGGCGAGAAGGCCCAGCACCTGCCCCCGGGTCGCGCCGAGGGTTTTCAGCACGGCGATCATGTCAGTATGCCGGGCGCAATAACGCTGCGCGGCGAAACCCGCTGCCAGCGCAGCTAGCAGCACGCCGAGACTGCCGGAGAGACGCAAGAACAGGGCAGCTTTATCCAGTGCCCCGGCGATACCGGGCTGGTTGTCCTCCAGGCTAATGACCTTGGCTTTCTTGCCGAGCTGGGGTGTCAGCCAGGCGAAATACTGGTCCAGTGACGCGCGTTCGCCAGTGAACAGGTAGCGATATTCGACGCGACTGCCGGGCATGACCAGACCGGTGGCTGGCAAATCGCCATCGTGGATCATTGTGCGGGCACCCATGCCGTAGAAACTGCTGCCAGCATCCCCTTCACGAGTCAGTACGCGTTCGACGATGAAGCTGGCCTGCCCGATGTCGATGCGGTCACCAAGCCGGATATCGAGCTGGGCGAGGATATTGGCATCGACCCAGGCGTTGCCGGGTGCCGGGCCATGGCGAACGGACGCGGAATGGTTGGCAGCATCGCGGGTTTCCAGCTCACCGCGTTGCGGGTAGCCATCGGAAACCGCTTTCAGCGCGGACAAGGTGCTGCGTTCGCCGCTGCTGTCAGTGGTCGGGTAGACCATCGTCGGGAACAGGGCTGTGCGGGCAAAACCCAGGCCATGGCGGCTGGCTTCAGCGAGATAGTCTGGGGCGAGGGGTTCGCTCAGCTGCAGCACGCGGTCAGCACCCAGGTAACTGCTCGCTTCGCCGACCAGCGCTTTCTGCAGGCGCTCGGCAAACAGGCTGATACCGGTAACCATGGCGACACCCAGCACCAGCGCGGCAAACAAAAGGCCAAGCTCTCCGCCCCGCCATTCCCTGCCCAGCATCCGCCAGGCCATCGGCATGCGCAGCGTCACGGCAGCGACTCCTCGGCGAGACGGCCGCCTTCCATGCGCAGCCGGCGCTGGCAACGTGCAGCCAGCCGCTCGTCGTGGGTGACGAGTACCAGGGTGGCCCCACTGTTGCGGTTCAGGGCAAAGAGCAGCTCGACAACCTGGTTGGCGGTCTCGGCATCGAGGTTGCCGGTCGGCTCGTCAGCGAACAGGATGGCGGGCAGTCCGGCAAAGGCGCGGGCTATGGCAACCCGTTGCTGCTCACCGCCCGACAGGGTGCGGGGATAATGATGCAGCCGCGTGGCAAGCCCCACGCGCTGCAGGAATTCACTGGCGCGTTGCTGGCACTCGTCGACCGGGATGCCGCCGCGCAATTCAAGTGGCAGCATCACGTTTTCCAGTGCGGTCAGGGAGGGCAGCAGCTGGAAATTCTGGAACACAAAGCCGACTTTCTCGGCGCGCAGCCGGGCTTTCTGCTCTTCATCAAGCGAAGTCAGGGACTGGCCGTCAAGGGCAATGTCGCCACGGCTGGGAACATCCAGCCCGGCCAGCAGTCCCAGCAGTGTCGATTTGCCGGAACCCGATGTGCCGACTATGGCAATGCTTTCGCCGGCAGCGACCGTGAGGTTGATGTCATGCAACAACGTCAATTCACCGGCCGGCGTACTGACAGTCTTGCCGAGGCCTGCCGCCGTCAGGGCAGGGGTCGCAGCACGATTCAAGGCATTGTTCATCCGTATTGCACTCCATACCAACACGCAGGGCCGTCAGCTACTATAGGGGCGAACCCCGAGCCAGCCATTAGGTAATTGTCGTGTTTGTCATCCAGCGCTTGCGCGTATTGCTCTCCTCTGCAGCTTTGCTGTTGCTTGCGCTGCCGGCACAGTCCGCCACGGTACTGGTTTTTGGTGACAGCCTCAGTGCCGCTTACGGCTTGCGCCAGGAAGAAGGCTGGGTTCATCTGCTGCAGCAGGAACTGCCGCAGCACCGTTTCATCAATGCCTCGATCAGTGGCGAAACGACCGGCAATGGTTTGGCGCGCTTGCCGGAAGCGCTGGCGCTGCACAAGCCCGATGTGCTGGTGCTGGAGTTGGGTGCGAATGATGGCTTGCGCGGCTTTCCCTTGCACACTGTCGAGAAAAACCTGCAGGCGATGATCGAACACGGTCTGGCGGCCAATTGCCGGATCCTGCTGTTGGGTATCCGTATCCCGCCGAATTACGGGCCGCGTTACACCGAGCAGTTTGCGGCGATCTACACGAAACTGGCCGAGCGCAACCGCATCGCTGTCGTGCCGTTTTTCCTGCATGCGATTGCCGGGGATTCCGTGCATTTCCAGTCTGACACGATTCACCCGACAGCAGCGGCGCAGCCGCAGATTCTGGCGACCGTGCGCCCGGCGCTGGAACCACTCCTGGAGCCCTGATGGATTCCGCTACCCTGCTTGCGCTGGATCGGCAACATGTCTGGCACCCCTATGCGGCGGCTGATAACCCGCTGCCGGTCTATGCGGTGGCGTCGGCGCGTGGCAGCACATTGCAGCTGGCGGATGGCCGCGTACTGATCGATGGCATGTCGTCGTGGTGGAGTGCCATCCACGGCTATAACCATCCGGTGCTGAACGCTGCAGTCGAGCACCAATTGCAGTCGATGGCTCATGTGATGTTTGGCGGCCTGACCCATGGACCCGCTGTGCAGCTCGCGACAACACTGGTCGAACTCACGCCGCAGCCATTGCAGAAAGTGTTTCTCGCTGATTCCGGTTCGGTCGCGGTCGAGGTGGCGATGAAAATGGCGCTGCAATACTGGCAGGCGCAAGGGCACGCAGGGCGGCGCCACTTTGTCAGCTTGTGTGGTGGTTACCACGGCGATACGTTTGCTGCGATGAGTGTGTGTGATCCGGTAACCGGCATGCATCACCTCTTTGGCGATATCCTGGCAAAACAGTTTTTCGTGCCGCGGCCAGCCTGCCGTTTCGGCGAGCCCTGCACTGATGATGATATTGCGCCGCTGCGGCGCTTGCTTGCCGAACATGGCAAGCAGGTTGCCGGCGTGATCCTCGAACCTGTGGTGCAGGGTGCCGGTGGTATGTGGTTCTATTCACCAGAATACCTGCAACAGGTGCGCAGCTTGTGCGACGAGCATGGCGTGCTGCTGATTGCCGACGAGATTGCCACCGGCTTCGGCCGCAGCGGCAAGTTGTTTGCCTGCGAGCACGCCGGCATCGCGCCTGACATCCTCTGCCTGGGCAAGGCCATGACAGGCGGTTACCTGACGCTCGCGGCAACACTGTGCACGGCACAAGTCGCCAGCACCTTGTGCAGCGGCGAAGCCGGTGTGCTGATGCACGGCCCGACGTTCATGGGCAATCCACTAGCCTGCAGTGTGGCGAATGCCAGTATCGGTTTGTTGCTATCACAGGACTGGCAAGCCAATGTTGCTCGCATCGAAAGGCAGTTGCGCGCAGGCCTGCAGCCGGCGGCGCTGTTGCGCGGCATCGCCGGGGTACGGGTGTTGGGCGCGATTGGTGTGGTCGAGCTGGAACAACCGGTCGACATGCAACGCATCCAGCCGATGTTTGTCGAACGGGGAATCTGGATCCGTCCATTCGGCAAGCTTGTCTATGCCATGCCGCCGTTTGTCATCAGCGATGAAGAATTGCAAACGCTCACCAGCAACATGATCCACGTACTTGGAGATTACCTGCATGACTGAACTGTATCCGGCCCTGAAACACCTGCACATGCTGTTCGCGATGGTATCCATCATCGGCTTCCTGGCACGCAGCGGGCTGAAATTTGCCGATTCGCCACTGCTGGCGAAAAAACCGCTGAAAATCCTGCCGCATGTCAATGACACCTTGCTGCTGTTGTGCGGCATCTTGATGGCGGCCACCGCAGGCCTGAATCCTTTCGTTCACCTGTGGCTGCTGGCCAAGATCGGCCTGTTGCTGGCGTACATTGCCTGTGGCCTGTTTGTGCTCAAGTGGAGCACTGGCAATGCCCAGCGCGTAGCCGGCGTGTTGCTGGCACTGGCCTGCTTTGGTGGGATGGGTTTTCTCGCTGTGGCGAAACCGTTCTGAGGGCCGGGTGATGCAGAAACAGCAGGCGATCGAGAAAACGGTGCGTGAGGCGTTTGCGCCGCAGCACCTGGAACTGGCCAACGAGAGCTATATGCACAGTGTGCCGCACGGTAGCGAATCGCATTTCAGGCTGGTGCTGGTGTCGGACGTTTTTGACGGCGTGCGTCCGGTGGCCCGACACCAGAAAGTCTATGCGGCACTCGGTGAACTGATGCAGCAGATCCATGCACTGGCCTTGCATACTTACACCCCGCAGGAATGGCAGGCTAGCGGGGTTGCACCTGACTCGCCGCAATGCCTCGGCGGCAGCAAGCACGACCGCCATTGATGTTGTGGCGCATCGCATGCTGGCTGGTTGCCGCGTGCTTGCCGGCGTGCTTGTGGGCCACAACGCCCGACGCGATGCCGTTGCTGCAGGACGGCAGTTTCGCGCGCGGTGTGCAGGTGGTGCCGCCGTCCCGGCAGCACAAGGCAGTGCACCGGCAGCAGGCAATGTCTTGCTTGCCATTGCGCGATTGCAGCGCGGTGCCTGTATGGCAGTTGCAGCAATGGGGCAGTGTGCTGGACATCGCCACAGCGGCGCAGTCGGCTGATGGCTGGCTATTGCGAGACAGCGCAGGGCGCCTGCAGAAACGCCTGCAATTCGCTGATGGTCATGTGCTACTCGAGATCAACGGACTGGCGGAGTTCGCCGCCCGGCATGACGACGGCATAGCGCAATACCTCCCAGACCTGCGCCGTGCCTGGCCGCACTGGTTGCTGTCGCAGCAACTCACGCGTGTGCGCCTGTCGGATAGCAATGCCCTGCAGTTGTCCGGTGAAGTCCGCTTGTTGTTCGACAATGCGCAGCGAGCAGCTGGCTATGACCCCGCTGTGCACGCCGCCCGCTTCCTGCTGGCTATGACAGTACGCAATCGCCTGACAGGCAACTATTTCTGGTTGACGCTGCCACTGTATGACGACCGTTTTCCACGCAGCGATTTCGGTTGCCAGAAGTGCCTGGACGGCGGTGAGCGTTGCTATACACCGCAACGGCTGGCCGACCTCGGAATCTGGCGTTGCCCGGAAGACCGCGTCGGGGCCAGTTGGTGGGAAAACGAGAAATCCGGTACCGGCAAGATGATTTTTCGCATCCCGAGCGAGGCCTTCATGCGCGGGGATATCCACGCTGGCGCATGGGTGGCTGTTGCCGGCGACCTGCGTCCCTATGTGCTAGCAGGGATTGATGCCGTGCGCCAACGCGACCGCACATTCCCGCATGACCCGTTCTTTTATGACATCGGACTGTTTTCACTGGGCTGGGAGGTCACCGGTTTCAATCACGCGGCTGTGGAGCTGCGCGGGTGGCAGCTCAATGCCCTGCGCTGAGCGCTAACGACAGTTGTCCTAGGGGTTTTTACCCACGTTGGTACGGGGTTTTGCGCATGGTTTTGCAGCGTCTTTCTGCAATGATGCCCAGCTGTTGCCAAAGATACTTACCCCCACTTTTTCGCGATGCGTTCACTCCTGCTGCTTTGTGCGTTGCTGTTAGCCGGCTTCTGGCTGGTTCCTGCCACCGTGGGCGCCAGCGATGTGGCCGAGCGCGCTGAAATGCTGGAGAAATCCTTGCAAGCGGTCGAGTGGTACACCAACGAATCCGTACGCAAGGCACTGCAGGCCGAACAGACAGGTGATAATGCCAATGCCACCCTGTTTGGCAACAAGGCCATTGAATCTGACCTGAAAGCTCAGGGGCTGCGCCAGCAAACCGCCGATGCCTGGCTGGCGGCGGGCAAGCCAGCCCGTGCCCAGGCCGTCTGGCGCCGGGCCGCTGATATGGCGCGTGAGCGTGGCGACATGCTGGCAAATCGCATACCTGTGCAATGGCAGTTGTGGCAGGATGGCAAGGGACGCGATGTGGCCGTCGACGCAGAAAGGGAGAAGCAATATCTGCTGGCGGTGTTTTTCACGGCCCAGCATTGGGATGCGGTAGCGCAATTCTCTGTCGCTGCCGGTGATGCAGAACAGCAGCGAATAGCCCTTGCCGCGCTGCAGCAGCTGTTGCCGCCCTTGCAACGCAATAACCGGCTGGCGGCTGTGTTGGTGGGTGACAGCCACGAGGCAGACTACCTCGGCCAACTACAGCGTTGGCAACAGAGGGCAGGCCAGGCTCGCTAGGCTTTTGCTGGCCACAGTGGCTGCTTTCTTTCGTCATTCCGGCTGATGCGCTACAGTGCGCCACCTGCCCCGGCCGGAATGCTCCATGCACCAGAATCCTGTCATCGCCGCCTTGCACAGCCGTGTGTCGACTGGCGAGCTGGCTGAGCCTGCGCCAACAACCCAGCAGCGCGAAGCGATTTTCCGTGCAGCACTACGCGCACCGGATCACGGCCAGTTGCGGCCCTGGCGCTTCGTGCAGGTAGAAGGTGATGCCAGGAGCCAGGTCGGGGCGATCATCGCCGATGTGGAAGCGCAATGTTATGGGCCACTCAGCGAGGCGCAGCGTAGCAAGGCGGCGGCCCGCCTGATGCGTGCGCCGCTGGTGCTGCTGGTGTTGGCCAAAGTGAAGGGCCACCCGAAAGTGCCTCCCATCGAGCAGCAGCTGTCAGTGGCTTGCGCCGTGCAGAATATGTTGCTCGCCGCGCATGCCCTCGGTCTGGGTGCCATGTGGCGCACCGGCCTGGTGACGTTCGAGCCACTCCTCGCCGAGCGCCTGGGCCTGGCCGCTGACGAGCAACTGCTCGGCTTCCTCTATCTGGGTACGCCGAAAGGTGAGCCGAAGGCAGCACCCGTGCTTGATCCGGGAGAGTATTTCCGGCGCTGGGAGCAGCCATGAGCGGCAGCAGGGCCACTACCGGGCATTTGTTGCGGTCCAGCGCACTGGTCAGTTTCATGACCCAGATCTCACGTGTGCTGGGTATGGCACGCGACATCGTGTTGGCCAATGCGATTGGTGCTGGCCATACGCCCGGCGCGGACGCTTTCTTCCTCGCTTTCCGCATCCCGCAATTCCTGCGGAGGTTGTTTGCCGAAGGTGCTTTCCAGCAGGCCTTTGTGCCGGTGCTGGCCGAGTACCGCGCCCGCGGCGACCACAATGCCGTGCGCGACCTGGTCAACCACGTGGCCGGCGTATTGGGCGGCACCTCGCTCGCGGTCAGCATGCTCGTGGTGCTGGCTTCACCGTGGTTCACCGTGTTGTTTGCTCCCGGCTTCTGGTTGCATGACCCGGAGCGTTTCGGCCTGACCAGCGAGATGTTGCGAATCACTTTCCCGTACCTGTTCCTGATCACGATGACAGGCTTCGCGAGTTCGGTGCTGAATACCTATGACCGCTTTGCAGCGGCGGCGGCAACACCCATCCTGATGAACCTGACGCTGATCCTCGCGGCGACAGTGGCTGCCCCGTGGTTCGAGCAGCCGGTGTTTGCGATGGCCTGGGGTGTGCTGGTCTCCGGTATCGTGCAGCTGGTTTTCCAGTTGCCGTCGATGAAGAAAATCCACCTGCTGCCGGTGCCGCGCTGGCAGTGGAAACATGAGGGCGTGCAGCGCATCCTGAAACTGATGGTACCCGCGCTGTTCGGGGTGTCGGTCAGCCAGATCAACCTGATGATGGACGCGATCCTTGCTTCGTTCCTGCCTACGGGTAGCGTGTCCTGGCTCTACTACTCCGAGCGCGTCTCCGAGTTGCCGCTCGGCGTATTCGGTGTGGCTGTGGCGACGGTCATCCTGCCGAGCCTGGCGCGCAGCCATATCACCGAATCACCGCGCGAGTTCTCGGCGACACTGGACTGGGCAATCCGCCTGAACCTGCTGATCGGCCTGCCGGCGGCATTGGCGCTGGTGGTGCTGGCCACGCCGATCCTGAGCACCCTGTTCGAGCACGGCCAGACCACAGCCCATGACATCATGATGTCCGCCTGGGCGATACGCGCCTACGCCGTTGGCCTGGTCGGTTTCATGATGATCAAGATCCTCGCGCCAGGTTTCTATTCGCGGCAGGACATGAAAACGCCGGTGCGGATTGCCGTCATCTGTGTGGTGGCTGCGCAGGTCATGAACGTGACTTTCATGGTGCTGTTCCACCAGACCCTCAACATGGGGCATGTGGGACTGGCACTGGCCACCGCCCTGGCGGCGTATCTCAATTCCGGTTTGCTGTTCCGCGCGCTGCGTCAGCAGGGTATCTACCGTTACGGCCGCGGCTGGGGCAAGTTCATGGTCCAGTTGCTGGTGGCCAATGGCGCGATGGTCGCTGTCCTGGCCGCTTTGCTGCAGCAATGGCCCGACTGGTCTGCCTACAGCTGGCAGCTGCGTGTGCTGTATCTTGGCGTGATGATCGCCGCTGGTATAGCGACGTATTTTGCGGTGTTGCTGCTCGCCGGCATGCGGCCCCGTCACCTGCGCTTGCAGGCGTGATGGCGGCCTACGTCATCAATCTTTCTTCTGGCCGGCGTTAAAGGCAGCCAGCTGTTCCGGCGTGGCTTCGCGCTGGTATTTTTCCTTCCACTCGCTGTACGGCATGCCGTAGACGATGCTGCGGGCCGCCTCGTAATCGACGTTTTCGCCGGCTTCGGCGGCTGCTGTGCTATACCACTTGGCGAGGCAATTGCGGCAGAAACCGGCGAGGTTCATCAGCTCGATGTTCTGCACATCCTTGCGGCTGTCCAGGTGGGCGAGCAGGCGACGGAATACGGCAGCTTCGATGGCAGTCTGTTTGTCCATCTCTTGTCCCTCAGGCAGCCTTGCGCGCATGCCACCAGCGGCGGATGCGTTCAGGGATGATCATCAGCAGCGGGGTGATGACCAGGGTCAGTATCGTGGCGAATGTGAGGCCATAGACCAGCGAGGCGGCTAGCGGCTTCCAGTACTGCGCCACCATGCCGCGGGTGGTGACTTCGCGCGCCACCAGATCGATGCTGATGCCGAGGGCCAATGGCACGAGGCCGAGGCCGGCGGTGATGACGGTGAGGCACACCGGTCGCAAGCGTTGTGCACCGGTGCGTACGGCCATCTCGATCAGCGACAGCTCCGGCTGGTTGCGCCGCAGGTGGTTGTAAGTGTCGAGCAGGATGATGTTGTTGTGCACGATGACGCCGGCCAGCGCGACAATGCCGACGCCGCCGAGGATGATGCTGAACGGTTGTTGGAAGATCATGTGGCCCAGCAGCACGCCGGCTGTCGACATCACGACGGATGACAGCACCAGGAAGGTCTGGTAGAAGCTGTTGAACTGCGCCACCATCATCGCGAGCATCAGCAGCATGGCTACCATGAAAGCCACGCTGAGGAACTGCACGGATTTTTCCTCGTTCTCCTTCGCGCCGCGGAAGCGCCAGCTCACTTTCGGGTCGAGATTGGCCTCTGTCTCCAGCCAGTGCCTGATTTCGGCGATCTTGTCATTCGGCAATACGCCGAGCGAGGCATTGGCGAAAACAGACACGACACCGGAGCCGTTCATGCGCTGCAGCTTGTTGACGCGCGGCTTGGCGACGCGCTTGACGAAGTTGCTCAGCGGCACTGCGCCATGCGATGTATTCACTGTCAACACATCGAGGGTTTCGATGTTGCGTTCAGACAGCGGATAGCGCACACGGATATCGACTTCTTCTTCTGCATCGTCAGGGCGGTACTTGCCGACCAGCACGCCGTTGGTGACCAGCTGCACCGCGAGGCCGGCTGCGCCGACACTGGCGCCGTACAGCGCTGCCTGGGCGCGGTCGACCTGCAGTTCCCATTCAATGCCAGGCAGTGGCATGGTGTCATCGATGTCGACCAGGCCCTGCACATTGTTTTCCAGATAGTCGCGCACCCGTGTTGCCTCGGCTTGCAGTACTTCCTGGTTGTCGGAGCGCATCTCGATCTGGATATCCTTGGCGACTGGCGGACCACCCTTGAGCTTGTCGGCAAAAATGCGGATGCCGGACAGGTGCTGGGTCCGTTCGCGGATTTCCCAGAAGATCTCGCTGGCCGAGCGTTCGCGGGTATGCGTGGATTCCAGCGTGACGAGGATGTGGCCGATCTCGTCTTCGGAAGCATTGCGGCGACCTTGTGCGGTGCCGACCGGATAGGCGCTGGTGTAGACAGAGACGACGCCTTCTGTCTGGCGCACGATATTTTCCACTTCCATCACCAGTGCTGCGGATTCCTGGGCTGAGAGGTTGCCGCGTGCGCTGACATTCACTTCGCCATGTTCGGTTTCCGATTCGGTGAAATAGACAGTGCCGGCATTGAACTGGCCATAGAGCATGAAGATCACCAGCAGCGATGCCAGTGATGTAGTGATCGAGATGACCGGATGGCGCAGTACCTGCTCGATCAGCCGTGCATAGAGGCCGGTGAAGCCTCCCAGCTTGCGCGGGTCATCATGCTCGAGTATGCGCAGTTCGTCGATGGTCTTCTGGTCCATTTCCACCTTGCCGAAAAAGGCACCCAGTACCGGCAGGAACACCAGCGCGAAAGTGATCGACCAGGACAACACGGCAAACACGGTGACAGGCAGGATGCGCATGAACTCGCCGTCCATGCCGGGCCAGAACATCAGTGGCAGGAAGGCGCACAGTGTGGTCAGCATCGACGCGGTGGCCGGGGCGAACATGCGCACCGAGGCAGCGATATAGGCTTCGCGTGGCGACAGCCCGTCTGCCATCTTGCAGTCGGCGTATTCGGCGATGACGATCGCACCGTCGACGATCATGCCGATCGCCAGCAACAGGCCGAACAGCACCATGAAGTTGAACGAGTAGCCGAGGAAAAAGATGACTGCGATGCCGCCGAGCGAGGCAATCGGTACACCGAGGCTGACCAGCATTGCCGAGCGCAGGCCCAGTGCCGCCACCACCACCACCAGCACCAGCACCAGTGCGGCGAGGATGTTGCCTTCAAGTTCCGAGACCATCTGCAGCGAGAACGGCGTCTGGTCGAAGGTCGTGATCAGTTCGATGCCCGGTGGAAGGTGTTTGCGCTCCGCAGCCATCACATCGCGCACGGCGTTGGCGACTTCGATCATGTTGGCGCCGGCGCGCTTGTTCACTTCGATCGAGATGGCGGGCTTGCCGTCCACGCGCGTGATGCTGGAGGCGTCCTTGAAGGTGCGTCGCACATCGGCCACATCGCCGAGCTTGATCACGCCTTCGGAGGTGGCACGCAATGGCAGGTTATAGAGATCGTTGTAGTCCTCGATCAGGCCCGGCAACTTGACGGAGAAACGGCCGCGGCCGGTGTCCACCTCACCTGCCGGCACCAGCAGGTTGTTGGCATTCACGGCATTGATCAGCTCCACACCGCTGATGCCGTAGGTTTCCAGCTTGTTGCGGTCGATGACTGCTTCCAGCACTTCTTCCCGATGGCCCACCAGTTTGGCTTCGAGCACGTTCGGGATGGTCTGGATCTTGCGCTTCAATGCCTGGGCATTGTTGTAGAGCACGCGTTCCTGTACATGCTCGCCGACGAGGCTGATCACGATGGCGGGAAATTCGTCGGAGGTGATTTCGCGGATCAGAGGCTCCTTGGCATCGTCCGGGAATTCGCCGCGCGCCCGGTCGACAGCGGCGCGCACGTCGGCCATCGCGGCATCAATGTTGATGTCGTTGTTGAATTCGATCACCACGTTGACCATGTTTTCCATGGCGCGTGCAGTGATTTCCTTGACACCATCGATGCTGCGCAGCTCGACTTCGGTCGGCTTGATCAGCAACCGCACACCGTCTTCCGGCGACACGCCTTCCAGCACCACCACCACCGAAATGTAGGGTGTGGCGATGTTTGGCGTGACTTCCACCGGCAGATGTCGATAGGCGTAGATGCCGACGATCATCAGCAGCACGAGCAGACTCAGGGTCGTGCGACCCCGGTCAATAATCAGGTTGAGGAACTGGTTCATGGCTTGCCAGTCGCCTCATCGGGCGTGGAATCCGGCGATGCCTCGACCTTGTCGCCGTCGGCTACCATTTCCTGGCCTACAGTGATCAGGTTGATCTCGCTTGGCAGACCGGTGACCCAGACACCTTCCGCGCTTTCGCGCACCACCTGCACATGGTGGAACTCGACGCGCTGCTGGTCGTTGATGATGCGCACGCCGACTTTGCCGGCATCATCGAGCGCGAGTACGGCCGGTGTGATGCGATGGGCGATGACTTCCTGCAGCGGAATGGTGATGCGGGCGGTAATGCCGTCGCGCACCGCCGTGCCCTGGGTGTCCAGCATCGCCTCGATGCGGTAGGTACGCGTCTGCGGATCGGCCGTGCGGCCGATGAAGCTGATCTGGCCGGGAATGGTGTCGCCATCCGCCAGGGTCACGTAGGCTGGCTGGCCCAGTGCGAGCGGTGCCACTTCCCGTTCGGAAGCCTGGCCAGTGGCGAGCAGGGAAGCTTCATCCATCAGGCGGGCGCAGATGGCGCCGCGATCCATCAGGTCGCCGATATCGGCGGGCCGGTCCTCGATATAGCCGGCGAAGGGCGCGCGCATCTGCAGGTGTTCGACAGCCAGTTCGGCGGCCTTGAGGTTGGCGCGGGCGTTTTCCAGCGCTGCCTTGCTCGCGGCAATCATGGTGGCCGACAGCAGGCCTTTCTCCAGCAGGCGCAGGGCTCCTTCATGGTCGATGGTGGCCTTCTCGAGCGAGGCGCGTGCTTGCGCCAGCTGCACATGGCGCCCGTCCTCCGACAGTTCGCACAGTACGTCGCCGGCTTGTACTCGCTGCCCTTTTTCAACCGGCACGGCAATGACACGGCCGGCAATCTCTGCCTTCACATCGACCACGCGCTTGGCCTCGGTGCGGCCCCGCACGACAATCTCGACCCGCTGCGGGCTGGCAACCAGGTGACGGGTACGTACCCTTGCGACCGTAGGAGCCTTGGTTGCACCAGCCTCTGGCGTGGCTTCAGTGGCCATGTCCGGCGCCGGCGCCGGGCGCTCCTTGAATACACCGCTGAGCATCCAGACTGATACCGTGACAATGATCAGGCTGGCGATGAGATAGGTTTTTTTCACGTACGGGTCTCCGTCGGGTACTGCCGGGACGAAAGGCAAAAGACAGTTATTGATCAACAGGTTATTATTCAGTTGCGAGTGTGGTGGTCATATCTGCACTTTCCACACGGCCTTTGCGGTTTGGCTCTAAGCGTTGTTGCTGATGCTGTGTACTTATGTGAACTGGTTCACGCTTTCAGGTGTTTCTGACGGGAGAAAGGGATGGGTACTTTTTTTATCTGCCTGATGCTGGTGGTCATTGCCTGGCTGCTGTGGCTGAATTACCAGACGCTGGATGGCTTCAATGAGGACCTGAAGCAGCTGCGCCTGCTGGTGGGCCACATCGAGCGCAAGGTGTCTGGTGAACCGGTATTGCCGATCGAGGGGCCGACGACAGAGGTGCCAGAAAACTGATACAGGCGGCTCTTGCTGCTGCTGTCAGAGATCCTGTACCAGCGATTCGTTGAAGTCGTTGTCCGGTTTGTTATCTGCCGGTGCGCCGAATTCCAGGTTCCATTCTTTCAGTACCTCGGCCAGCGCCACCGCCTGGTCGTGCAGGGCAAGCAACTCTTCCCGGGAGCCTTTGGGGCCCATGTACATCTTGATGGCACGGCCCTTGGCCACCAGTGGGTGGTTCGGGTGCTGCATCTTGTAGACTTCCAGCTTCCAGCGCACCCCGTGCACCATGCTGCGGTAGAAGATCAGCTTGGTGTTGAGACTGATGCCGCCGATTTCTTCCAGTTTGCCGAATACCGAGAAATCGGTGCCGAACAGTGATATTTCCTTGCTAGCCGGGTCGGCCACGACCGTCGCGTTGCGTTTGCCTTCTGCCAGGATGGCCAAGTCGCCAAACAGTTCGCCCGGTGTGATGTAGTTCACCGGATGGGTGTTCTCATTGACTTCATCGGCGTAGACAGCCAGCTTGCCTTTCAGCACGAAGTACATCCAGGTATCGACATCGCCTTTTTTCATCACCACACCGCCCGGATCGAGGTCGACGATGCGGGAGTGGCGCAACAGGATGTCGTACTGCCACGGCTCCGACTTGGAGACATCGCGGTAGAACGGGATGCTGGCCAGCAGTTTGTCTATCTTGTCGCGCGGCAGGCCGCTGATGGGTTTGATTTGCATGGCTGATCGTGACCGGTACCACAAAACTGTTGCCGGTGCTGTCGCAACCGGATGATGCTGCAGTTTACACCACCGCTGCCACCAAGGAATGCCATTGCGCCAATTTGCCGATACGGCTCGCCTCAGGCGAGGTCAGCCAGCGGATGGTTTGTGACAGGCTGCACAAAATGTGCAGCGATATAGTCGTCCGGTACAGCGGCGATCGACGGGAAACGCCAGCGGGGCTGCTTGTCCTTGTCCACCAGTTGGGCCCGCACCCCTTCCGGGAAATCCGGATGGCGGCAGCACTGCACCGAGAGTGTCCACTCCATGCGGAAAGCGTCTGCCAGGCCCAGTGAGCGCCCGCGGCGCAGTTGTTCCTCGACGATGCGGGCGGTGACCGGGCAGCCGCGGGCAAGGTTTTCCAGCGCGTGCGTGAACCAGTCTTCAGGTATAGCCAGCTGTTGCAAGTTGGCCACGGCGGAGGCCAGCGGCACATTGCAGCTGTCGGCCAGTGTCTGCAAGTGGGGAGCCAGCCGGGGGGTGGTGCAGGCAGCCGGCAATGCTTGCAGCAGGCCTGCCAGCAATCTGCGATTGTGGTCGGCATCCGCCGCCCAGCCCGCATTGGCCAGCAGGCCTGGCAGCGCATCGCGGGCAAGGTCGTCGAGCAGGTAATCGGCCAGGCCGAGGGCTACGGCATCTGCGCCGTTCCACTCGCAACCGGTGATGCCGAGGAACAGCCCCAGGCCGGGCGGCAGGCGGTTCAGGAAATGGCTGGCACCGACATCCGGGTAAAGGCCGATGCTGGTTTCCGGCATCGCGCAGCGGGTCGAACCGGTGACCACCCGGTGCGAGGCACCGACCAGCAGGCCCAGCCCGCCGCCCATCACCACGCCATGTCCCCAGGCGAGCACTGGCTTGGGGTAGCGGTGTATCGCGTAATCGAGCCGGTATTCCTGCCCGAAGAAGCGCTCGCAGTAGTCGTCACCGGCAAGGATGCCCAAGCGCATGCGCCGCACATCCCCGCCGGCGCAGAAAGCGCGGCCCTCTCCCTGCAGTACGATGCAGGCCACATCATCCCGGCAGGCCCATGCCTCAAGCTGTGCGCGAGCTGCCACGGCCATCTCGAGCGTCAGGGCGTTAAGTGTCCTGGGTGATGCCAGCGTGAGCCAGCCGGTCACAAAGCCGTTCGCGGCTGCCTGCTCGTGAATGGAAATCATGCGGTTAGCCCGTGTTTATCTGTGCAACGGCCGCTACAATAGCACCCTTGTGATTGTTGCCGGACATGCCATGAAACTGCCGAACCTCCTCAAGCGTTTTTCGCTCTGCCTACCGCTGCTGTTTGCCGCTGTGCCCGTCGTTGCCGAGCCGGTGCCGGCGCCGCCCCAGCTGAATGCGAAGTCGTGGATCCTGATGGACGCGACAACCGGTTCGATCCTGCTGGAACAGAATGCCGACGAGAAATTGCCGCCGGCCAGCCTGACGAAGCTGATGACCAGTTATGTGCTGTCGTATGAAGTGGAAGCCGGTAGGGTTCGCAACGAGGACATGGTTACGATCAGCAAGAACGCCTGGTCACAGAACCCGGTATTCGGTGCCAAGTTCAACGGTTCATCGCTGATGTTCATCGCGCCGGACAAGCCGGTCTCGATCATCGACCTGCACCGCGGCATCGTGATTTCGTCCGGCAATGATTCGACGGTGGCCGTCGCCGAACACCTGGCGGGCAGTGAACCGGCCTTTGCCGACATGATGAACCAGCATGCGCAGCGGCTGGGCATGGCGAACACCCATTTTGTCAATTCGCACGGGTTGGATGACCCGCAGCACTACACCACGGCCCGCGACCTCGCGATCCTGTCCCGCGCGATCATCAAGACCCAGGATTACCCGCTGCATAAAGAAAAGGAGTTCACTTACAACGGCATCAAGCAGACGAACCGCAATGGCCTGTTGTGGACCGACCCGACTGTCGATGGCCTGAAGACCGGTTATACCGAGGGCGCCGGTTACTGCCTGGTGGCGTCGGCGCTGCGTGATGGCACACGCCTCATTTCCGTGGTGATGGGCGCCCCGAGCATCAAGGAGCGTGAAGCACAGACAATGACACTGCTCAACTATGGCTTCCGTTTCTTCCAGTCGATCAAGCTGTTTGATGCGAACCAGGCGTTGGATACGCGCCGCGTCTGGAAAGGCGCAGAAGACCAGCTGACAGTGATTCCTGCCCGTGAGGTATCCATGGTCGTGGCGCGCAATGTGGCAGCCAACCTCAAGACCGAGGTGCAGATTGAAAGCCCGCTTATCGCCCCCATATCGGCAGGGCAGAAAGTGGGCCAGATTCTTGTGAAGAACGGCGATGAAGTGGTCTATACCGTCGATGCGGTGGCGCAAGCCGAGGTTCCGCGCGCCGGTTTCTTCGGTGTGCTGTGGGACAGCATCGTCTTGCTGTTCTCCGGCCTTTTCGGTATGCAGGTCTGAGCAGGGTATTCCCGTGAGCCAACAGGAACCGCCAAGAATCGAGTTTCCCTGTCGCTATCCGGTCAAGGTGATGGGCGTGGCCGGTGACGAGTTCCGTGTGGCTACACTCTCGGTATTCGAGCGCCATGCCGGCACGATCAGCGAAACCGATGTCGTCATCCGCGAAAGCAGCGGCGGCAACTATGAGGCGATCACGATCACCATCACGGCCACCGGTGTCGAACAGCTGCAGGCAATCTTTGCCGACCTGAAAGGACACCCGCTGGTCCGCATGGTCTTGTAAGGTATGGATACACTGCTGGTCCGCTCCTTCGCCGGATTGCAGGATTACAGCAGCACATGGCAGGCCATGCAGGCTTTCACGGCGGCGCGCTTGTCGGGTACGGCAGACGAACTTTGGTTCCTCGAACATCACCCCGTTTTTACCCAGGGACAGGCCGGGCGCGTTGAGCACGTGCTAGCGCCCGGCGCTACACCCGTGATCCGCAGCGACCGCGGCGGGCAGGTAACGTGGCATGGCCCTGGCCAGCTGATGACATATCTGCTGCTGGACACCCGCCGCCGCCAGCTGGGTCCCCGCCAACTGGTCTCGCTGCTGGAACAGGCGACCATTGCAGTGCTGGCTGAACTCGGGCTGGCGGGGTACGCCCGTGCCGATGCACCGGGTGTCTACGTGAACTTGCCCGTTTGTGGTGAAGCCAAGATTGCTGCCATCGGCCTGCGTTTCCGCCAGCAGGGCTGCTACCACGGCGCAGCGCTGAATATCGATTGCGAACTGGAGCCCTATGCACGCATCAATCCCTGCGGTCACGCGGGGATGACCGTTACCAGGCTGGCAGATTTGCTGCCTGCCTGGCCTGCGCGCAGCGACATCGAGCAGCGCCTGACGCAACAACTGGCCATGGCGCTAAACTACCGCGATATCCTGAGGTTGTCCGCCCCATGACAGATGATAGGTTCCGCACTGCAGAGAAGGCCGGCCGCAGCAAAGGCCTGCCGGTCGGTGAAAAACTGCGTGCTGCCGACAAAGTGCGACATGCGGCCAGCAACCTGATTGCGAGCGACCAGGGCTTGCGCAAGCCGGCATGGATCCGCGCCCGCATCCCGTCCGGTGCCAATGTGCAGCGCGTGCGCACGATACTGCGCGAGCGCAAACTGGCGACGGTGTGCGAGGAGGCATCCTGCCCGAACCTCGGTGAATGTTTCAGTGGTGGCACGGCCACGTTCATGGTGATGGGCGATATCTGCACACGGCGCTGCCCGTTCTGCGATGTGGCGCACGGGCGGCCTAAACCGCTGGACCCGGACGAGCCGCGCCTTTTGGCCGAGGCCATCGCCGAACTGGGCCTGCGCTATGTCGTCATTACGTCGGTGGACCGCGACGACCTCGACGACGGCGGTGCCGCCCACATTGCGGCCTGCATCCGCGAAACGCGGGCGCTGAATCCCGCCATCACCATCGAGACCCTGGTGCCGGATTTCCGGGGCCAGCTCGACGTGGCGCTGGATATCCTCGCCGCCGAGCCGCCGGACGTGCTCAACCACAACCTCGAGACTGTGCCCCGCCTTTACAAGAGCGTCCGGCCGGGCGCCATTTACCCGCATTCTCTGCAGTTGATGCAGCGGTTCAGCCGGCAGGTGCCGGCGGTGCCGACCAAGTCTGGCCTGATGCTGGGGCTGGGGGAAGACAGGGAAGAGGTGGTGGGGGTGCTGCGCGATTTGCGCGCCCACGGCGTGTCGATGCTGACCCTCGGCCAGTACCTGCAGCCAACCCGTGCACACTTGCCGGTGCAGCGCTATGTCGAGCCGGTTGAATTTGAGGAGCTCGCCCTTATTGCCCGCGAGCTGGGTTTCAGTAACGTGGCCAGTGGTCCCATGGTGCGCTCCTCCTACCACGCCGATAAACAGGCTGGTGCATTTCTGTCCGTACAATAATGAGATTTATTATCAATAATGGCGGAATGTGAAAAAAATGTCATATAACCCATGGGAATTCCGTCACATTTTGATAGGCTGAAGGCCGTCGAGAGGACAGGATTCAACACTGTCCGGTAGGCCGGCATAAAAAAACCAGAGAGATTGTCATCATGTACAACAAGAAGCCCTCCGTAGGCACAGTGCTCTCCCGAAGCCTCGCATTGACCATAGCCTCCCTGGCTTTTGCCTCAGCGGCACAGGCCGAGATTGCTGTAATCGTTAACAAGAGTGTCGCAGCGTCCCAGGTTTCAACAGAGGTTGTGTCGGATATTTTTCTCGGCAAGGTCAATACGTTGCCAGATGGAACCAGACTGACGCCTGTTGACCAGGAAGCAAACCAGTCAGCAAGAACCGAGTTCTATGCCAAGGTTGTGAAAAAGGATGATGCGCAACTGAATGCCTACTGGTCGAGACTGATTTTTACGGGCAAGGGTGAGCCGCCGAAAAAACTGGCAGACAATGCTGAAGTGATTGCACTCGTAAAAAGCAATGCGGGAACAGTAGGGTATGTTGATGCTTCAGCAGTAAACGATTCTGTGAAAGTGTTGCTGCGAGTTCCCTGATTGCCAATAGACATACCAGATAATCATTCGGACAAACAACTAGAAAAGAGAGACATCACTATGAGCCAGAAAAAACAGTTGGCACTGATAATCTCGGCTTTGGCGGCCATGCCGTCAGCCCAGGCCATGACTGATGCGGAAATGGAGGCTCGCTTCAAGAAGTATGAGGAAAAAATTGAAGCCCTGCAGGCTGAAGTCAAAGAACTGAAGGCCAATGGCGGTGTGGTCTATGTTGAGGATATCGACAAGCAAACGCGTCACAACGCCAAGCAGATCGCCGATATCCAGCACAAGATGGATGCTGAAGCTGAAAAACTCAAGATCAATGGCTTCATGACGGCTGCTGTTTCCGATGGCGATGACCCGATCGAGGCGGCACATGACATCATGGATAACCCGAATTTCCGGGGAGATGCCAAGGCTGGCCTGCAGTTCAACTACAAGCTGGGCGAGAATTCACAGGCCGTGTTGCAGCTGGTAGCGCGCAGCCACGGTAATGAGTCCTGGGAAACCAACGCCGAGTGGGCCTATATCGATTACGGCATGAGTGAAAACCTGCATGCCCGGATGGGTCGCCTGCGTATCCCGATGTACCTGTTCTCCGAGTCAATCGACGTCGGTTACACCTATCCGTGGACGCGTCCGCCTTTGGAGGTTTACCAGACTATCCTTACCTCCTACGAGGGGGCTGACCTGTTGTACAGCTTCAATACTGGCAGCGTAAACCACACCTTGCAGCCGTTTGTCGGCTCCAGCCTGAACAACGAGAATATCGACCAGCAGTACGACACATTCCCTGTGTTTGAAGGGGTTCCAGGTGCATACCCGCCGGTACGCGCCAGGCTCAAGATGGACCTGAAAGACTTGTATGGCATATCGTTGAATTCGACTTGGGGCAACTGGACCACGAAGGTCACCGCGATGCACCTGGGCATAGATGGCAGCCTGGTTCTGCTTGATGGCTTGCCGTTGCCGCCGCCGCTGCCAGCTGTAGCTGCGGGTGAGGTGATTACCGAGGTCAGTGACAACCTGCAGTACTATGCGATTGGCGGCATGTATGACAACGGTTCCTTGCTGGCCATGGCAGAAGTCGCGAACTTGCGCTCTTCCGATTACACCTTCATGGGCGATGGTGTTTCCGGTCACCTGACCGGCGGTTACCGTCTCGGTCGCTGGATGCCGTATGCCACTTATGCCTGGGCCCAGTCCTACAACGATTTCAATGATTTGTACCAGATGATGGGGGCAGTGCCGAACCGCAACATGAAGTCTGTGACGCTCGGTGTGCGCCGTGAGTTAACTAACCAGCTGTCTGCCAAGCTGGAGTGGGTCAACTATTTCGACCTGGAAAACAATGGCAACCTGGAAAGCGGTGCTACCTCGTTTGCCGGTGCGCTGGGTGATGATGCCAATGTCTATACACTGTCACTGGATGCGGTGTTCTGAGAAAAGGATAAATGAGATGAAGCGCAGCATGACAAGAACTGCGACAGGAGTGATGCTTTCTCTGTTATTCACTGCCGCCGCACAGGCCGAGATTGCTATTGTGGTGAACAACAGCGTAGGTCTGTCACAAATCAATGCGGATGTGGCGTCTGACATTTTCCTGGGCAAGCTGGATGCCTTGCCGGATGGCACCAGGATGGTGCCGATTGACCAGGAAGATGGCCAGGCTGCCCGCACGGAGTTTTATACCAAGGTCGTGAAGAAAGACGCGGCGCAGCTGAATGCCTACTGGTCCCGGCTGATCTTTACCGGCAAGGGTGAGCCGCCGAAAAAGGTAGCGGACAACGCCGAGGTCATTGCCTTGGTCAAGAGCAACCCGAATATTATCGGTTATGTTGATGGCTCTGCAGTCAACAGCTCCGTCAAAGTGCTGTTGCGTTTGCCTTGAGCCAGCCGGATGGTGTGATCTGGGTCACAAAGGGGGCATAAACAGCCCCTTTTTGTTAGGAAGGTTTGACAGGTTTTTTACGCGTCGTTAATTTCGGCATTGCAAGGGAACCAGGAGGTATGTGCATGTCTGTCATGACTGGCAAAAAAATGTATATGGCGCGGGCAATAGCTGCTGCCGTATTGTCGCAGGCAGGTGTGGCATCCGCTATGGATACAGGTTCACCGATTAGCGTTGATGGATTCGGTACCCTCGCCGCAGTGCATAATGACAATCACTCAGTGTCTTTCTACGACGCCGACGACCGGACTGACTGGAACACGGATTCCATGCTTGGCCTGCAGGTAAAGCTGCCCCTGCTGGATCGCCTGAGCCTGACCGGGCAAGTGGTGGCGCGCGGCTACGAGAATTACGACCTGCAGGTGGAATGGATGTTTCTTACCTATGAAGCAGCCGATGACCTCTACCTGCGCGGCGGCCGCTTGCGCATCCCTTTCTTCATGTTTTCCGACTCGCTGGAAGTCGGCTACAGCTATCCCTGGATCCGTCTGCCGGTTGATGTCTATGGCCAGCTGGGCTTCACCACGTTTGAAGGAGCGGATGCGGTCTACTCCATGCCGATAGGCAACATGAAGCTGGAGCTGCAGCCGTTTGCCGGCTCAACGAAGCCTGATTACATCCGCTCTGGCCAGAATGGCCGCCTGGAAGTGAGCAACCTGTGGGGTCTGCATGCTGTACTGGGCAATGACTGGCTGGAACTGCACGCCAGCCATACCGAGGGTGATTTTGACCTGCGTGGCATTGATAGCATCAGCGGTTATCTCGGCGGGCTGGAGATGGCCGGGTTTCCTGCCGTGGCAGACCAGTTCGGCACCAACAACCGCCACGGGACGTTTGATGGCCTCGGATTTGATGCCAATCTGGATAATTTCCGACTGATCGGTGAATACACGCGGAGGGGCACCGATGGCCTGATTGCCAACACGACCGGCTGGTACACGACGCTCGCCTACACCTACAAGGCGTTCACGCCGCACATCACCTTTTCCGAGCTGAAAACCACAGAAGATTTCAGCGGTGAAATACTGGCCGCGACGGCCATGCCGCCGATGCTGGCGATGGGCACCATGCAGTTTGCCCATATGAACAAGGTCAACGAGTCTTCGGTAACCGTGGGCTTGCGTTGGGATGTGGCCAACAATACAGCGCTGAAAATGGAATGGCAGCGGATCAACCCCGACAATGACTCGTCACCCCTCTTTGCTGTTCGGGATTTCACTTATGCCGGCGATCCGGTCAATGTCTACAGCGTTGCGGTAGATTTCGTCTTCTGACGCCTATCCACTGAAGGAGGCATCAGGCCGGATTGGCTTGATGCTGTTGTTGCATCATGATTCGCTGGGGCAGGAACGCAAACAATGCGCTCATCGCTTCCTGACAAGCCGAGCGCACCATGTTCTCGGTAATCGGCTGTTCGTTGCCATCAGCATCAACCAATGCGCCATAATGAAAATCGGTGGCCCAGGGATTGGCTTCCGGAAACTGGCCTGTTGTCGTATTCATGGTAAATACCCCGCGTCTGCCCTTTATTCAAATATAGACCATCCTTGTGACATTGCCATGACGCAGGTCAGGCCCTGGCCCGGTCAGTGTTTCTTGGCCTCGGTAAGCAGGTGCTGCATGATGCGGCGGATAGTGAACGAGGCGCCGCTTTTTACGGCAAAGCGCAGCTGGTGGACATGGCTGGCGTGCTCGTCGGCCACGGAAGCCGGCATGGATTCTTCTTGGGGCTGGAATCGGATCTCGCTGCGCGTGGTCAGCAGCGTCAGGGCCTTGTGGGTCAGCACGGCCTGGTCGATCGCCTCCCGGTTGATCACATCGACATAGCGCAACAGCCCGGCATCGGCCAGCCACACCATGGTGCTGAAGCAGGCCTGGTGGCGGTCGCTGTGCAGGCCGTACTCGTCCGGCTCGTCCGGGCCGGAAATGTCCTCCACATACACCGTGTATGGCCGGGGGAAATACTGGTAGAGCACGAGCAGTATTCGTGCGGCATCCTTGTAGAAATCATCGATATGCAGATCGCCCATGCCGGCAGGCCTGCCTTACTGGCGGTACTTGCCGATGAAATCGGCGAACTGTTCGATGGCGTATTTCAGCTCATCAACGCGCGGCAGGATCACGATGCGGAAATGTTGCTGGTCCACCCAGTTGAAGCCGGAGCCTTGCACGATGAGGATTTTTTTCTGCCGCAGGAAATCCAGTGCCAGTTGTTCGTCATTCCTGATCGGATGTATGGCAGGATCGAGACGCGGGAACATGTACAGTGCGCCCATTGGCTTCACGCAGGAAACGCCCGGTATCTCGTTCAGCATTTTCCAGGCGATGTCGCGCTGCTCGCGCAGGCGGCCACCCGGCTGGATATATTCGTTGATGCTCTGGTAGCCGCCGAGCGCTGTCTGGATGGCGAACTGGGCAGGCACATTGGCACACAGCCGCATCGAGGCCAGCATATCGAGGCCCTGGATGTAGTCGCGGGCGATGTCCTTGTTGCCGCTGATGATCATCCAGCCAGAACGGAAGCCGGCGAGGCGATACGTCTTCGACAGGCCGTTGAACGTCACGCACAGCACATCGGTGGCCAGTGTCGCCATCGGCGTGTGCACGGCATCCTCGTAAAGGATCTTGTCGTAGATTTCATCGGCAAAGATGATCAGGTCGTGCTCGCGGGCAATGTCGACGATCTGCTGCAGGATCGCCTTGTCATATACGGCTCCAGTCGGGTTGTTCGGGTTGATGACGACGATCGCACGGGTGTTGGGTGTGACCTTGCTGCGGATATCGGCGATATCCGGGTTCCAGCCGTTGTTCTCGTCGCACAGGTAGTGCACCGGCTTGCCGCCGGCGAGTGACGTCGATGCAGTCCACAGCGGATAATCAGGTGCCGGGATCAGCACCTCGTCGCCGTTATCGCACAGCGCCTGCAGGGCCATCGCGATCAGTTCGCTGGCGCCGTTGCCGAGATAGATGTCGTTGATCTGCACGCCCTGGATGCCAAGGCGCTGTGTTTCATGCATGACGGCCTTGCGCGCCGCAAACATGCCCTTGGATTCGCTGTAGCCCTCGGCATTCGGCAGGTTGTAGACCACATCTTTCAGGATCTCGTCCGGCGCAGTGAGGCCGAAAGGCGCAGGATTGCCGATATTGAGCTTCAGGATACGCTGGCCCGCTTCTTCCATGCGGTACGCTTCTTCCAGCACCGGGCCGCGGATGTCATAACAAACGCCGTCCAGTTTTTTCGATTTGCGGATCTCTTTCATGAATGGCTCGCTGCTGCGGGGCAGGAAAAGCAAAGGGTAGGCTATTATACGCTTTCCGGGTGGCCACAGATTGCCCGTTTCGTCGAGAGGATAAGCATGAACAAGATCGGGAAGAAGGTGCTGCACGTAGCCTGCCTGCTGGCTGGCACGGCAATGCTGGGGCAGGTTGCCCAGGCAGCCCAAAGGGTCGAGATGCGGGAAATTGACCTGGCAGCAATCAGGGCGGCTGGTGGTGCGGGCATGTCCGTCACGGGCCAGGGCTTGCAGCAGGCACTGCAGCTCGACCCGCGCAACAGTTTCCGCCAGCTGAAACAGTCGAAAGATCCACAGGGCAATGTACATGTCCGTTACCAGCAGCTGTTTGACGGGGTGCCGCTGTATGGCGAGCAGCTGGTGGTGCACGGGAATGCCGGTGGCCAGGTCTATGCCCTGACCGGCCGTGCGGTGGATGGCATTGAAAATGATATCGATGCCGGTGATATCCGCCAGCAGGGCCTGTCCGCCGCTGACGCTGCAGACAAGGCGCGGCGGCAACTGGATCGCTTCATGCGCCTGCCAGCCGGGGTTGCAGCTTCGTTCCGCAACGAGAAGATCGAGCTGATGATCTACCTTGATGCGAAGGATGTCGCACATGATGTCTGGCTCGTGAGCTATGTGGCCGAAGCCAGTGGTGTCGCGCCGGTACGGCCGTTCTTCATCATCGATGCGGACAATGGCGACGTGCTGAAGGCCTGGAACGGCATGGCGCATGCCAGTATCGGCACCGGGCCCGGAGGCAACGAGCGCATCGGCCAGGTCGAGTATGGCACCGACGACAGGCCCTTTCTCGACGTGACCCAGGTGACATCGACGTGCACGATGAACAATGCGGCGGTCAAGACGGTCAACATGAATGGCGGTACCGGTGATTTCAATGCCGCATACAGCTATAACTGCCCGCGCAATACCGTAAAGACCATCAACGGCGCCTACTCGCCGCTCAACGATGCGCATCATTTCGGCGCCGTGACAGACGCGATGTTCGATGCCTACTTCGGCGTGAATCCGCTGGATTTCCAGATCGTGTTGCGCGTGCACTACGATGTCGATTACGACAATGCGTTCTGGGATGGCAGCTATACCAACTTCGGTGATGGCACCCAGACAGTTTTCTATCCGTTGGCCAGCTCACTGAATGTTGTGGCGCATGAAGTGGCGCATGGCACCACGGAACACAATTCCAACCTGCAGTATTACGGCCAGTCTGGTGGCATCAACGAGTCCTTTTCCGATATCGTCGGTGAGGCGGCAGAATTCTATGCCTATGGCACGGTGGACTGGCTGGTCGGCGCCGATGTGATGGTTGGCAAGAA
>CALMIC010000152.1 GCA_937864065.1 uncultured Cellvibrionales bacterium
GGCGTCGAGATCTTCTTCATGCAGGTTTTCGACCACAATTTTTTCCATGCCGACATGCACCCCGGCAATATTTTCGTCTCGACGCAACACCCGTCGCGGCCGCAATACATTGCGATTGACTGTGCGATCGTCGGTTCGCTGTCGCGCGAGGACCAGTACTACCTCGCGCGCAACCTGCTCGCCATTTTCCGCCGCGACTACCATGAGGTGGCGCAACTGCACATCGAATGCGGCTGGGTGCCACCGCAGACGCGCGCGGCAGATTTCGAGGCGGCGATCCGCACCGTATGCGAGCCGATTTTCGAGAAACCGATCAGCGAGATCTCCTTCGGCCAGATCCTCGTCAGCCTGTTCCAGACCGCGCGCCGCTTCGACATGAGCATCCAGCCCTCGCTGGTCCTGCTGCAGAAAACCCTCCTCAATATCGAGGGGCTCGGCCGGCAGCTGTATCCGCAGCTCGACCTGTGGCAGACCGCGCTGCCATTCCTCGAGCGCTGGATCGTCAACCGCTACCATCCAAAGAACCTGCTGGCGGAAATCCGTCGCCACGGCCCCGGCTGGCTGGAGAAATTCCCCGAGGTGCCGGAGCTGCTGTTTGATGCCGCACAGCAGGTGCGCCGTTTCGAACAGGTCGCGCCAGCTATCCAGTCCACGGCACAGCAACTGGCCCTGCTGGAACAGCGCCAGCAGCAGTCGCGCCGCCGCGGCCGCTTCGTCGCCCTGGGGCTGGTGCTGGCCGCACTGGCCTGGCCGCAATGGGGTGCTCAGCTGGCCAGTGTGCCGTGGCAGGCGGTGCTGCTGTTTGCCGCCGGCCTGTGGTGGTTGTCGGCCGGCTGAGCCATCGGTTTTTCCCGCTCCGGTGCGCTGTGCCAGCCGTGCTAGGCTGGCAGCCTTGGTTTGTGTGACAGGGGAATACTCCCGCATGAAAAAAAGGTGGATTGTGGCCGGTGTGGCGGCGGTGCTGGTTGCAGGTGCCGTGCTGAAGGCGCGCGAGGGCAAGGAGCTGTTGTTGCCGGTGGCGGAGGCTGGCCTGGGCAATGTGACGTCGACCGTCTCCAACACCCGCGCCGGCACTATCAAGCCGTGCCAGCGTTCCGGCCTGTCGATGCCGCTCGGTGGCCGCGTGCAGAAACTGAACGTGAAGGAAGGCGACCGCGTCGAGGCCGGGCAGGTGTTGCTCGAATTGTGGAATGAAGACCACAAGGCCAATGTCGCGCAGGCAGAAGCCAACCTCTCCGCCGCCACACATGAACAGCAACGCGCCTGCCTCAGTGCCGAGCAGAACGAGCGGGAAAACCGCCGTGCCCAGTCGCTGTACGAAAAGCGGCTGATCGCCAGCACGCAGGCCGAGGCGGCGCGCACGCTGGCCACGACGAGCCGGCAGGCCTGCCAGGCGGCTGAAGACCAGGTGAAGATGGCCAGTGCCAATCTCGACCTGGTGCGTGCGCGTTTCGACCTCACTTACCTGCGCGCGCCGTATGCCGGTGTCATTGCCGAAGTGAATAGCGAACTCGGTGAATATGTGACGCCGTCGCCTTCCGGCGTGCTGACCTTGCCGGCCGTCGAGATCATCGACGACTCGTGCATGTATGTCACCGCACCGATCGACGAGGTGGACGCCATGCCGGTGCGTGTTGGCCAGCCTGCACGTATCACGCTCGACGCTTTCCGCGGCCAGAGCTTTGCCGGCCACGTCACGCGCATTGCGCCGTATGTGATGGAAGTCGAAAAGCAGGCGCGCACGGTGGATGTCGATGTGCGCTTCGACAGCTTCCCGAAAGATGTGCCCTTGCTGGTCGGCTACAGTGCCGATATCGAGATTGTGCTCGACGAACGCAGCAACGTGCTGCGTGTGCCGAGCGAGGCGATCATCGACAAGAAGGCGGTCTACATCCTCGAAGGTGGCGCAGGCGATGAGGCAGGTGTCGTGCGAAAGCGGGACATCACGGTCGGCCTGGCCAACTGGACGCAGAGTGAAGTGTTGTCCGGTGTGAAGGTGGGCGAGAAAATCGTGCTGACGCCGGATCGCGCCGGCCTGAAGGACGGTGCGAAGGCGCGCATTGATGCCGCTTCCAGCGCGGGGAAAGCTGCGCCGTGATCAGCCTGCGCGGTATCACAAGGCAGTTCACGCTCGGTGACGAGATCGTGCGCGCGCTGGACGGTGTTGATCTCGATATCGCGGCCGGCGAATACATTTCGGTGATGGGGCCGTCTGGTTCCGGCAAGTCGACGCTGCTCAATATGATCGGCCTGCTCGATACGCCGGATGCCGGCTCCTACACGCTGGCCGGCACGGAAACCGTCGGCTTGCCGGAGGAAGCCCGTGCCCGCCTGCGCGCCGTGCGCATCGGTTTCGTGTTCCAGGCCTACCACCTGATCCCGCGGCTGACGGCGCGCGAGAATATCGAGTTGCCGATGGTGCTGGCCGGCATGGCACCGCAGGAACGGCGCCGCCGCTGCGATGACATCCTGCAGCGCCTGAACCTGGTCGAACGTGCCGGCCATTTGCCGCAACAGTTGTCCGGCGGCCAGCGCCAGCGCGTGGCCATCGGCCGCGCGGTGGTGATGAAGCCGGAGATCCTGCTGGCGGATGAACCGACCGGCAACCTCGACAGCCGCTCCGGCCGCGAAGTGATGGCCTTGCTGGAAGAGCTGAACGCCTCCGGCATCACCTTGCTGATGGTGACGCACGACACGGTGCTCGGTGCGCGTGCGCGCCGGCAGATTGTTTTCGGTGACGGCCGCATTGTCAGCGACACGCTGGCGGCACCGGCATGAGTAACCAGGCCGGTATCCGCTGGGGCGACAGTGTGCTGTTCGCCCTGGTCGTGCTGCGCCGCTACCGTTTCCGCACCGGCATGATGTTGCTGGCCATGACACTTGCTGTCGGTTCGGTGATTGCTTTCACGGCACTCGGCGAAGGCGCGCGCGGTTTCGTGCGCAACGAGTTTGCTTCGATGGGCACCAACCTGCTGGTCGCGATGCCCGGGCGCAAGGAAACCACCGGTGGTGGTGGCCCGCCTCCCGCCACCGGCACGGCAGCGCGTGATATCACGCTGGCCGACGTGAAGGCCTTGCGCGAACGCCTTCGCGGTGCCGACATCATCTCGCCGCTGATGGCAGGCAAGATAGAAGTGTCGGCCAATTCGCGTGCGCGCGATGTGATGATTCTCGGCACCGATGCTGGGTATTTCACCGTGCGCAACTTGCAGGTGCTGAATGGCGAGATCCTGCCGGCGATCGACCTGGAGTTGGCGCAACCGGTCTGCGTCATCGGCAGCAAGGTGCGCGACGAGCTGTTCGGCAACCAGCAGGCGGTGGGCGAATGGTTGCGCATGGGTGACCGCCGCTTCCGCATCATCGGCGTGCTGGCCGGCAAGGCCGATGCATCGGGCTTTGACCTCAGCGACGGTGTGCTGGTGCCAGTCGCTTCCACGCAGATGCTGTTCAATCGCCAGGGCCTGTTCCGCGTCATCGTGCAGCCGCGGCCGCATTACAACCTCGACAAATTGCGCGATGAAATGCTCGCGGCTTTTCGCGAACTGCACCAGGGTGAGGAAGATGTCACCGTCGTCAAGCCCGACTCGATGCTGCAGACCTTTGACCAGATTTTCGGCGCGCTGACGCTCGCTGTCGGCGCCATTGCGGCGATCAGCCTGCTGGTCGCCGGCGTGCTGGTGATGAACCTCACCTGGATCAGCGTGTCGCAACGCACCAAGGAAATCGGCCTGCTGAAGGCGCTCGGTGCGTCACACACCCAGGTGAGGCGGCTGTTCCTGCTGGAATCGGTGCTGTTGTGTGCCGCCGGTGCCGTGTGCGGCGTGCTGGTGGGTGAGTTGCTGGTGTTGCTCGGCCGCCTGTTGTGGCCAACCGTGCCGTTTGCCGCGCCGGCGTGGGCGGTGGTGTTTTCCGTGCTGGTCGCGCTGTTTTCCGGGCTGTTGTTTGCCTGGCTGCCTGCCAGCCGGGCGGCGCGCCAGCAGCCGGTCGATGCGCTGGCAGGCAGGACGACATGAGGCTGCCGGGATGAGAACTGTCGACGGTTTGCAATGGATACGCCGTTCGCTCGATGCCGGGCGCTTGCGCACCTGGCTCACTGCGCTCGGCATCGCCATCGGTATTGCTGCGGTGGTGCTGCTCACCGCGATCGGCGAGGGTTTGCGTGTCTACGTCATGGACAGCTTTTCGCAATTCGGTTCGCGCATTGTGAAAGTCACGCCAGGCAAGAACCAGACCATGGGCATGGCCGGCGTGCTGAGTACCGTGCGGCCACTGACGATTGCCGACAGCGTGGCCTTGCGGCAATTGCGCGATGTGAAATATGTGGTGCCGATCGTGACAGGCACTGGTCATGTCGAATCGGCAGACCGTTCGCGCGATACCGATGTTTTCGGTGTCGGTCATGACGCGCCCGAAGCGTGGCAGATGCCGGTGGCGCTCGGCAGTTTCCTGCCGGCGGATGATCCCGGCAACACGCGTCCTTTTGTCGTGCTCGGCAGCAAGTTGCGCAGTGAATTGTTTGGCGAAGCCAACCCGCTCGGGCAGTTCGTGCGCATTGGCGGAGCGCGATTCCGTGTTGTCGGTGTCATGGAGCCGAAAGGGGATTTCCTCGGCATGGATCTCGACGAGATTGCCTACATCCCGGCCGACCGCGCACTGCAGTTGTTCAACCGCGTCAACCTGCAGGAGATGGACGTGGTCTTCACGGAAAACACCACGTCGGCGGAAATCTCCGAGCGCATACGCCAGCGTTTCCGCGAGCTGCATGGCGATGACGACATCACACTGTTTACGCAGGATGACATGCTCGCCAGCCTCGACCGTATCCTCGGTATGCTGACGATGGCGGTGGGTGCGCTTGGCAGTATTTCACTGCTTGTCGGTGGCGTCGGCGTGCTGACGATCATGAGCACCACGCTGCGTGAGCGCACGGCCGAGATCGGCCTGTTGCGCGCACTCGGCACCACGCAGGGCCAGCTGCTGGGGTTGTTCCTCGGCGAAGCCATTGTGCTGGCGCTGCTCGGTGGCCTGCTGGGGCTGGCGGCCGTCGGCAGCCTGCTAGGCCTGCTGAAGCTGCTGGTGCCGGCGATGCCGGTGCAGGTGCAACCGTTTTACTTCATCCTGTCACTGGGTTTGTCGGCGGCAGTCGGCTTGCTGTCCGGGATCGCGCCGGCCTGGCAGGCCTCACGGGTGGATCCGATCGAGGCTTTGCGTGCAGAATGACCCGGTTGTCGAAAGCGTGCGCCATACCTGTCGCGAACAGGGCGAGCGCTGATACTCGTCCACCTCTTAAAGAGCCGGTACACCATGAGCCGCAACCTGCATAACCTCGCGATCTATTCCGACCGGATGGCCAAAGGCGATTACGACGCCGTGTACGACTACTTTGCCGAAACATTCATGAGCCATGTCACCGAGCGGGTGGTGCCGGAGCGCGTGGGTACCGACATCCGCGGCCATGAGAAGGACTTCTGGGAAAACGCCAAACAGGCTTTTCCTGACGACATGAAGTTCGAGGTGAACCTGGTGCTGGAAAGTGGCGACCATATTGTCTCCAACTGGACATTGTCCGGCACACACAACGGCGGTTCCTATTACGATGTGCCGCCGTCAGGCCGTTTTGTCACCATCAACGGTACAGCGATCCTGCGTTTCGAGGACGGCAAGGTGGTCGAGCACTGGGGTGGCCCGCACTGCATGAAGGGTGTGGGGCTGGTCAACGAGGCCTGAACAAGCCGCAATTGTCTTCCGCCAGGGCAGGCCTTAACCTAGCGCGCGGAGTTGGCCAGGCAACCGCTGCCTTTCGGGGTGGAGGAAAGTCCGGGCTCCACAGGGCAAGGTGCCAGGTAACGCCTGGGCGGCGCGAGCCGACGGACAGTGCAACAGAGAGCAAACCGCCGAACGGCCGTAAGGTGCGTGGCAAGGGTGAAACGGTGCGGTAAGAGCGCACCGCGAGTCTGGTAACAGACCGGCACGGCAAACCCCACCTGGAGCAAGACCAAATAGGCACCCTTTGGCGCGGCCCGCGTCGGGTGCGGGTAGGTCGCTTGAGGCCTGCGGTGACGCAGGTCCCAGATGAATGGTTGCCCAAGACAGAACCCGGCTTATCGGCCGACTCCGCCATTTTTAGAACTTTTCCCTCGAATTTATCCCTGATTTATATCCTTGCGACAGCTGAACCTGAGGTTTTACTTTAGGTTTGCAGTGCATTTTCCTGATTTTCCTTGTTTTTGTACTTTTGCGAACTGGTGCCGAACGTGCCGCGATCTGCGGCCAACGTGTGGCGAAGTGTCGCTAACGCGCAGTGGTTGGCTTGACAAGGATTTTGCCCCCCTTTAGTGTGGCCTTGTGGTGAAAAGTGGGTCAAAGTGGCGAATACTGGATTCGCCGTGGCCCGTCTGCCCAGGGAACAAGCCCCCATGTTCAGAGGCATAGCGGAAATCAGTCTCGATCCCAAAGGTCGGCTGGCGATTCCGGCCAAGTACCGTGAGGTACTGGCCGAGCTGTGCCGTGGCCAGCTGGTGGCAACCATTGACCTGCGCGACGCCTGCCTGCGCCTCTACCCGCTGCCGGTCTGGCAGGAGATCGAGGCCCAGCTGGAGGCGCTGCCGAGCACCGACCCTGCCTCGCGTCGCGTACAGCGCCTGCTGTTGGGTCACGCCAGCGATCTTGAGATGGATGGCAGCGGCCGTGTGCTGTTGCCCGCGACGCTGCGCAAGTACGCCCAGCTGGACAGGAAGCTGGTGCTGGTGGGCCTGGTCAACAAATTCGAATTGTGGAGCGAAGAGAACTGGCAGCGTTGCCATGACGCCAATGCCGGTGAGTTCGAGCTGCCAGCGGCCCTCGCTGCGATTGCACTGTAGGGCTGCCATGAGTGAATTCGCCCACACCACCGTTCTGTTGCACGAAGCGGTAGACGCCCTGATGGTGAAGCCTGACGGTATCTACATTGATGGCACCTATGGGCGCGGCGGCCACACCGCGCTGCTGCTGTCGCGCCTGTCGCCGGCCGGTCGCCTGTTGGCGCTCGACCGCGACCCGCAAGCAGTCGCCTGTGCCAATGCGCAACATGGCTCCGACAGCCGTTTTTCGATCGTGCAGGCCAATTTTTCAGCCATGCACGCAGTGGCGCAGCAGCGCGACCTGTTGGGCCGTGTCGATGGCATCCTGCTCGATATCGGCGTGTCATCGCCGCAGCTGGATGATGCCAGTCGGGGTTTCAGCTTCATGCAGGATGGCCCGCTCGACATGCGCATGAACCCGCAGGCCGGGATCAGTGCCGCCGAGTGGATCAACCGGGCGCCAGTCGACGAGTTGGCGACGGTATTCCGCGACTATGGCGAGGAGCGCCATGCCAAGCGTATCGCCAATGCCATCGGCAAGGCGCGGGTTGAGCTGCCATTCACGCGCACACTACAGCTCGCCGAAGTCGTGGCGGCGGCCAACCCGGCGTGGGAGAAGCACAAGCACCCGGCGACGCGTGTGTTCCAGGCGATCCGCATTTTTATCAATGACGAGCTGGGTGAACTGCAGCGTGCACTGCAGGACGGCATAGCGGTGCTGGCGGCTGGCGGGCGCATGGCGGTCATTGCCTTCCATTCGCTGGAAGATCGCATCGTCAAACAGTTCTTCCGCGAGCAGAGCCGCGGTCGAGAGTTGCCGCGCCATATCCCGGTCACCGGCAAGCCGGAAGGGCAGACGCTGAAGCTCGTCGGCAAGGCTATCCGTGCCAGCGAGGCGGAAGTGGCAAGCAATCCGCGCGCGCGCAGCGCCGTGTTGCGTGTGGCGGAAAAGTTGCCAGTCGGGGTGGCGGCATGAACGCGCCGCAGCAGGAAAAGAATCTCGAGATCAGTGTGTTCGGCCTGTTCTGCCTGGTGTTGCTGGTGCTGTCAGTGATGGGCTCGGCGCTCGGCGTTATCGTGTCGGCGTTCGAGAACCGGCGTTACCTCGCCGAACTGGAGGGATTGCGCGCCGAAGCGCGCGACATGCAGGTGCTATGGGGGCAGTACCTGGTCGAGAAGAGCACGTGGGCTGCCTACAGCCGTGTGCATGACATGGCGGTGCAGGGTTTGCAGATGGAAGCGCCGAAGCCTGACCAGATCACTATCGTGAAGGTGCAGTGATGGCGCGCGAGGGTGACGATACCGGCCTGCGTGCTACCCGGCGCACACCAACATCGGCTGGGCGCAAGAAAGCGGCCGCCGCCGGCAAGCCCGCCATGCAGAAGCTGCGCGAACGGCAGGCGGCACTGCTGGGCCTGTTCGACAACAGCAGCTGGCGTTTCAAGATAGTCGGTGGCTTCCTGTTGTTGTTGGCGGTGGTGCTCGTGGGCCGCATCGCCGACCACCAGGTCTTCATGAACCATGATTTCCTCGCGCGCCAGGGTGAGGCGCGTACTGTGCGCACCGAAAGCATTCCCGCTCACCGCGGCATGATCACGGACCGCAATGGTGAGCCGCTGGCTGTCAGCACGCCGGTGGTGACGCTGTGGGCCAACCCGAAGGTGCTGGGGCAGGACGCAGCCAACTGGGAGGCTGTCGGCAAGGCAATGGGCTGGAGCGAACAGGAATTGCGTGAGCGCATGGCGCAATACGGCGGCAAGGAGTTCATGTACCTGCGCCGGCATTTGTCGCCCGCTGAAGCGGAAACAGTGATGGCGCTTGATATCGACGGTGTCTATGCGCTGCGCGAGTACAAGCGTTTCTACCCTGCCGGTGAAGTCGCGGCGCACCTGGTCGGCTTTACCAATATCGACGACAAGGGCCAGGAGGGCATCGAGCTCGCCTTTAATGAAGCGTTGACCGGCATCCCCGGCAAGCGCAGGGTCGTCAAGGACCTTAAGGGGCGCATCGTCAAAGACCTGGGGCTGCAGCAGCCGGAACAGCACGGCGTTGACCTTGCGCTCAGCATCGACCTGCGTGTGCAGTACTTTGCCCACACGATACTGAAGCAGATCGTCACCGATTTCGGTGCGCTCGGTGGTTCTGCTGTCGTGCTGGATGTGCACACCGGTGAAGTGCTGGCGATGGTCAATTCGCCTTCGTTCAATCCCAATAACCGCACGGGTGTGAAGCCGCAACAGATGCGCAACCGGGCGCTGGTCGATGTATTCGAGCCGGGCTCGACCGTCAAGCCGCTGACGATGGCTGCCGGGCTTGAAAGTGGCAAGTGGCGCCCGGAAATGACGATCGACACGAATCCGGGTTCGATCCGTGTGCATGACAAGGTGTTCAAGGACCATAACAACTACGGCGTGATTGACCTGACCAAGGTGATCGCCAAGTCCAGCCAGGTCGGTACCGTGACGATTGCGATGTCGCTGGAACCGAATGCCGTGCGCAATATGTTCCACCGTTTCGGCTTCGGCCAGCCCACCGGTACCGGCTTTCCCGGCGAGAGTGTCGGCGTGTTGCCTAGCTACCAGCGTTGGCGCGACCTTGATCGCGCCACACTCGCCTTTGGCCACGGTGTGGCGGTCACGACCTTGCAGCTGGCCCAGGCCTACAGTGTGTTTGCCAACCACGGGGAGCGGCGACCGGTGTCATTGCTGCGGCAGGATAATGAGCGCGGCGGTGAGCAGGTACTGGCAGACGCAGTGGTGAAGCAGATCATGCCGATGCTCGAGGCGGTGACGAAACCGGGCGGTACCGGCACCCGTGCCCGCGTGCCGGGTTTTCGCGTTGGCGGCAAGACCGGCACGGTGCACAAGCTGGGTCCTGGCGGGTACAGCCCGAACCGTTATGTCGCGATGTTTGCCGGGATCGCGCCGATGAGCAATCCGCGCTATGCCATGGCGGTGATGATCGATGAGCCGAGCGAAGGCAAGTATTACGGCGGTGAGGTCGCGGCGCCCGTATTCGGGCAGTTGATGCAGGGCGTGTTGCAACTGATGGGTGAAGTACCCGATGACCTGCAGCCTCCCGCAGCGCCGGGCCAACTGCCGGCTGCACAGAAAACGGCCGACAAGAAGGCGCCGGGCAATGGCAAGGCCGTGGTTGCCGGGAAGGTGGCTGCATGATGCGTCCGGCTGCCTTCCTGCAACCCTGGTGTGGTGAATTGCCGGCCGGCCTGCTGCTAGCCGACTTGCGACTCGACAGTCGCCAGGTCTGTGCCAACGATGCTTTCTTTGCGCTGGCCAGCGGTGAAGGGCTGCAGGCGCACGTCGCGCAAGCGGAGGCTTGCGGTGCTGCACTGGTGGTCGTCGAGCGCGGGCAAACAGTGCAAACACGCTGCCCTGTGGTGGCAGTCGAGAACCTGCGCAGTTGCCTGGGCGCTATCGCCAGCCGTTTTTATGGTGAGCCATCCGCTGCGTGCAAGGTGATCGGCATAACCGGCACCAATGGGAAGACCTCGTGTTCGCACTGGCTGGCGCAGGCATGGCAGCAGCTGGCCGGTCCTGCCGGCATCATCGGCACGCTCGGTTGTGGTCTCGTGTGTGACACCGATCGCCACGATACCGGCCTCACCACGCCGGATGTGTTGAGCAACCAGCGGCTGCTGGCCGGCATGGTGCAACAGGGCGTGGCGATGGTGGCGATGGAAGTGTCTTCGCATGCGCTGGAACAGGGGCGTGTCGATGGCGTGCTCTTTGATACCGCCATTTTCACCAACCTGTCGCGTGACCATCTCGATTACCACGGCGACATGCAGTCCTATGCGGCTGCGAAACAGAAATTGTTCGAGCGCGGGGAATTGCAACTGTCGGTCATCAATACTGATGACGACTTTGGCAAGGCCCTGTGCAGTCTTACGCGGCCTGGCAGCCATCGTGTGCTGACCTACGCCGTGCAGGACAAGACAGCCGATCTCGGAGTGGAGCGTTTTGAGTTTACCGGTCGCGGCATCGCGGCCAGTATACGGACGCCCTGGGGGAGGGGTGAGCTGCAGAGCAGGTTCCCGGGGGGGTATAACCTGCTCAATATCCTTGCGGTAGCAGCCACCCTGTGTGCTCACGGCATGAGCCTGCAAACTGTACTGGGGGCAGTGACACAGTTGCAGGCCGTGCCGGGACGCACGCAAATTGTCAGTGGCGATGAGGACGATATCCTCGTGGTCATCGATTACGCGCATACGCCGGATGCGCTGGCAAAAATCCTGGCCGCCTTGCGCGAGCAGGCGCAACAGCAGTTGTGGTGTGTGTTCGGTTGCGGTGGCAACCGCGATAGCGGCAAGCGGCCGCAGATGGCTGAAGTGGCTGCCGCAGGCGCCGATGCCATTATCGTGACCAGCGATAACCCGCGTAACGAGTCGCCGGAGGCGATCATTGCCGATGTCGTTGCCGGCTTTGCCGGTGGTGCCCATCGCGTTATCGCGGACCGCGCCGCTGCGATTGCGGCTGCGATCGGCGAAGCGCGCCGTGGCGATATCGTGCTGGTGGCCGGCAAAGGCCACGAGGATTACCAGGAAGTGGCGGGCCGGCGCCTGCCGTTTTCCGACAGTGATGAAGCGCGCCGTGCGCTGGCGCGCCGCCGTGCTGCGGGAGTTGAGGCATGATGAGGTCGCTGTCATTGGCCGAACTGGCGCAGGCTTGCGGTGTGGCGCCGCCAACAGCGCCTGCCGTGTTCAGCGGCGTCACCACCGACAGCCGCCAGGTGAAGCCGGGCGACCTGTTTGTCGCACTGCGCGGTGAACGCTTTGACGCACATGATTTTCTTGCCGATGTGCAGCGAGCCGGTGCAGCGGCGGCATTGGTCGAACGGCTTGATGCGGCGGTAGCGCTGCCACAACTGGCGGTGCCGGATGCTGTGCTGGCCTTGGCCCAGCTCGCTGCACTGAACCGCGCGCAATTCAACGGCACGGTGATTGGTCTTACCGGCAGCGCCGGCAAGACGACGACGAAAGAGATGATTGCTGCCATCCTCGCGCAGAGCGGCAAGCCGCTGGTCACTGCAGGTAACCTGAACAACCATATCGGTGTGCCACTGACCTTGCTGCGGCTGGCGCCTGAACATGACTGTGCAGTCATCGAGATGGGCGCCAGTGCGATGGGCGAAATCCGCTACCTCACACAGCTGGTGCGCCCGGCTGTGGCGCTGGTGACAACCGTGGAGGCTGCCCACATCGAAGGGTTCGGTTCGATCGAGAATATCGCGCGCGGCAAGCGCGAGATTTTCGAGGGGCTCGCAGCGGGCGGCACGGCCGTCATCAACCTCGACAATCGCTGGACAGCCTCCTGGCGTGATGCGCTGCTGCGCGATCATCGTGTGCTGGCGTTTTCCACCGTACAAGCTGCCGATGTGTGGGCCAGCGATATCGCGCAGGATGCCGGCGGCTTGCGTTTTGTGTTGCATGCGTGCGGGCAGGCCTTGCCGCTGCGGCTTGCTTTCATCGGTCGCCACAATGTCGGCAATGCCCTGGCAGCTGCAGCTTGTTGCCTCGGTGCCGGCTTGCCGCTGCAGCAGGTGGTCGCCGGCTTGCAGGCGGCGCAACCGTACAAGGGGCGTCTGCAGAGCAGGGCTGGCATCAATGGTTGCCTCGTCATTGATGACAGTTACAACGCCAATCCCGCTGCTGTCCGCATGGCGGTTGATGCCTTGCTGGCCTGTGAGGGCGACAGGATCCTGGTGCTCGGTGACATGGCCGAGCTGGGTCCTGAAGCGCTGGCGCTGCACGCAGAGGCCGGCCGTGACGCCAAGGCAGCAGGTATCACAACGCTGCTGGTCACCGGCGAGCTGTCGCGCGCCACGGCTGACGGATTTGGTGCCGGTGCCGAATATTTTCCCGATTGGCAATCGCTCGCGGCCAGCTGCCGCAGCCGTGCCACCAACAATACCGTTTTTCTGATCAAGGGTTCCCGCAGTGCCGGCATGGATCGTGTTGCCGATGTACTGGCCGGGACAGGGAGTACTGCTGCATGCTGATCTGGTTGGCTGACTACCTCGCGCAATACTTCAGCGGGTTTGCTGTTGTGAAGTACCAGACATTCCGCGCCATCATGGGCGTACTCACCGCACTGATGTTCTCGCTGTGGATGGGGCCGGCCGTCATTGCCTACCTGCAGCGGCTCAAGATCGGCCAGTCGGTGCGCACCGACGGCCCGCAAACGCACCTCGGAAAATCCGGCACGCCGACCATGGGTGGTGTGCTGATCCTATTGTCGATTTGCCTCAGTACCCTGTTGTGGAGCCGGCTCGACAGTCGCTATGTCTGGGTCGTCATCATCACGACAGTCTGCTTTGCTGCAGTCGGCTGGGTGGATGACTGGCGCAAGGTCGTGGAGAAAAATTCCCGTGGCTTGCCGTCGCGCTGGAAATATTTCTGGCAGTCGGTGTTTGGCCTGGCAGCGGCGCTGTTCCTGTACCACACTGCCACCAGCCCGGTTGAGCTGCAGCTGTATGTGCCGTTCTTCAAGGAAGTGGCGATCAATCTTGGCTGGTTCTATGTGCCGTTTGTCTATTTTGTTGTGGTCGGTTCGAGCAATGCTGTCAACCTGACTGACGGCCTCGACGGGCTGGCGATCATGCCTTCGGTGATGATTGCCGGCGCGCTGGCGATCATTGCCTACCTCACCGGCAACATCAAGTTTGCCCAGTACCTCAACATCCCCTATATCGCCGGTGCCGGTGAACTCGTCGTGTTCTGTGGTGCCTTTATTGGTGCCGGCCTCGGTTTCCTCTGGTTCAACACCTATCCGGCGCAAGTGTTCATGGGTGATGTCGGTGCGCTGGCGCTCGGTGCGGCACTGGGCCTGATGGCGGTCATCGTGCGGCACGAAATCGTCTTCTTCATCATGAGCGGTGTGTTTGTCATGGAAACCGTGTCGGTGATGCTGCAGGTGGCGTCGTTCAAGTTGACCGGGAAGCGGATCTTCCGCATGGCGCCGATCCATCACCACTTCGAACTGAAAGGCTGGCCGGAGCCGCGCGTTATCGTGCGCTTCTGGATCATCACCGTCATCCTGGTGCTGGCCGGCCTGGCCACACTGAAATTGCGTTGAGGAAAAACGGATGCCGGCAGCAGCCAAGCAGCGGATCGTGATCGGGATGGGCAAGACCGGCCTGTCCTGTGCGCGTTTCCTGCAGGCGCGCGGCGAGATATTTGCCTGGTGCGATACGCGTGAACATCCGCCCGGTCTCGATGCGATCCGGCACGAGTTTCCGGCTGTCGCATTGCATTGTGGTGAACTTGATCCGGCGCTGCTGGCTGCTGCGAGCGAGATCGTGGTGAGCCCGGGTGTGTCGGTGCAGGAGCCGGCCCTGCGCGCAGCCAGCGATACCGGCGTGCCGTTGGTGGGTGACATCGAGTTGTTCGTGCGTGCGACACGCAAGCCGGTCATCGCGATCACCGGCTCGAATGCCAAGAGCACGGTCACCACGCTGGTCGGCGACATGGCCCGCATCTGTGGCCTCTGCGTCGGCGTGGGCGGCAATCTCGGTACGCCGGTGCTCGACATGCTGGCCGATGATGATTCAACCGATTGTTACGTGCTGGAACTGTCCAGTTTCCAGCTCGAAACCACGCACAGCTTGCAGGCGTTCGTCGCCACGATCCTGAACATCACCGAAGACCACATGGATCGCTATGACAGCCTCGCCGATTATGTCGCCGCCAAGCAGCGCATCTATCGCAGTGCGGCCTATGCTGTCAGCAATCGCGCCGATGCGCTGACGGTGCCGGCAGCGGGGTTTGCCGGGCAGGCATGGTCTTTTGGTCTGGATGACGTGGCGGGGCATGCTGTGGGTGTGCGTGATTGTGACGGCATGCGCTGGCTGGTCAGTGGCGATACGCGTTTGCTGCGGGTCGATGAGATCCGCATTGCCGGTCAGCACAACCTGGCCAATGTTGCCGCCGCGTTTGCCATCGCACTGGCGGCAGGATGGGATAGTGCGCGTTGTGCGGATGCCGTGCGCGCGTTTAACGGTTTGCCGCATCGCTGCCAGTGGGTGGCCGAAAAGCGCGGCGTGCGTTTCTACAACGACTCGAAGGGCACCAATATCGGTGCCACGATTGCCGCGATCGAAGGCCTGGCAGGGCAGCGCAACATCGTGCTGATCGCCGGCGGCGATGGCAAGGGTGCGGATTTCAGCCAGCTCGCACCAGCGGTGGCGGCGCATGTGCGCCAGCTGGTGCTGATTGGCCGCGATGCCGACAGTATCGCTGTTGCCTGTAATGGTGTGCCGCAACTGCGGGCAGTGTCGATGGGTGATGCAGTGCAACGAGCGCAGCAGTGTGCGCGGCCTGGCGATGTGGTGCTGCTGTCGCCAGCCTGTGCCAGTTTCGACATGTTCACTGGCTACGATGATCGCGGCCGGCAATTCTGTGCCGCAGTGGAGTCGTTGGCATGAACACGATGCTGGCGCGAGTCAACTGGCAGGATTACCCGGTGCGCAGCAATCACCGCGGCAACCTGGTGCTCGGCATGGACATGCCACTGCTGGTGGTGACGTTGTCTCTCTTGTGCCTGGGCTGGGTGATGGTGACCTCGGCTTCGCTCGACTACGCTTTCCAGACCACCGGCGACACGTTTTTCTTTTCCAAGCGCCACGGTATTTACCTGCTGTTGTCGCTGATGGCCGGCGCGACAGTGTTGACGGTGCCATACGAACGCTGGCGCCGTATTGATGTCGCTTTTCTGGTGGTGGCCATCATCCTGCTGCTGGTGGTGCTGTTGCCCGGCATCGGCCGACGCGTCAACGGCAGCCAGCGCTGGCTCAACCTCGGTTTCATGACCTTGCAGGTGTCCGAGATCGCGAAGTGGGCCAGCATGGTGTTCTTTGCCGGTTACCTGGTGCGGCGGCGCGAGGAGATGCGCAACAGTATCTGGGGCTTCATCAAGCCGTTCCTGGTGCTCGGTATGCTGGCAGTACTTTTGCTGGCTGAACCGGACTTCGGTGCCACCGTCGTGATTGGTGCTTCCACCATGACCCTGCTGTTCCTTGCCGGTGCGCCATTGTCGCGTTTTGTGCCGTTGTTTGTCCTTTGCCTGTTGGCTGGCGGCTTCCTCGCTGTCACGGAATCCTACCGCCTCGCCCGCTTGCTCGCGTTTGTCGATCCGTGGGAAGAGTCGGTGATGTATGGCAGCGGCTACCAGCTCACGCAATCGCTGATCGCCATCGGGCGGGGGGAGTGGCTCGGCGTCGGCCTTGGCCACAGCGTGCAGAAACTGTTCTACCTGCCGGAAGCGCATACCGATTTCGTGTTCAGCATCTGGGCCGAGGAAGCCGGGCTGGCCGGCTGTGTCGCCATCATCGGGCTGTTCGTGATGATGATCTGGCGCATTTTTGTGGTTGCCCGTATCGCTGCGGCACGCGGTGAGCATTTTGGCGCGCTGGTCGCGACCGGTATGGCTCTGCTGATCGGCTTCCAGGCTTTCGTCAACATGGGCGTGGCTTCCGGCTTGCTGCCGACCAAGGGCCTGACCTTGCCGTTTATCAGCTACGGCGGTAGTAGCCTGATGGTCAGTGCGGCGATGGCGGCGATGGTGCTGCGGCTGAGTTTTGAAAACCGGCAGGCCGCGAAAGCGGTGGTGGTGGCACCATGAAGGCGATGTCCGTGCAACAAGCACCGCGCGTGCTGGTGATGGCCGGCGGCACCGGCGGCCATGTCTTTCCGGCACTAGCGGTGGCAAAAATCCTGCGCGCGCGCGGCTGGCAGGTGGAGTGGCTTGGTACGGCGAACGGCATCGAGTCGCGCGTGGTGCCGGCCAATGAGATCCAGCTGCACTGCATCACCGCAGTGGGCCTGCGCGGCAAGGGTTTGCGCAAGCTGCTGGTCGCGCCGTTCCAGCTGTTGCGCGCACAGTGGCAGTCGCTACAGTTGTTGCGGAGCTTCCGGCCTGATGTGGTGCTCGGTATGGGCGGCTTTGCTTCCGGCCCCGGTGGTTTGTCAGCGTTCCTGTTGCGCGTGCCGTTGGTGATCCACGAACAGAATGCTGTGGCAGGCACCACGAACCGGTTGCTGGCGCGATTCGCGCAGCGTGTGTTGTCGGCATTCCCCTCCGTGTTTGCCGGTGGTGAGGCCGTGGGCAACCCGGTGCGTGAAGAGATTGCTTCGTTGGCTGCGGCGGGCAAGGCAATCACGCCGGCGGATGAGCCGCTCAAATTGCTGGTGCTCGGCGGCAGCCAGGGCGCAAAGGCGCTGAACAGTTTGCTGCCACAGGCGCTGGCATTGTTACCGGCGGCACAAAGGCCGGACGTATTCCACCAAGCGGGTGCAAACCTGGTCGACGAGGCGCGCGACAACTATTGCGCGGCCGGTGTCGCAGCGCGGGTCGAGCCGTTTGTCGAGGACATGGCAGCCATGTACCGCTGGGCCGACCTCGCCATCTGCCGCTCCGGTGCGATGACAGTGTCTGAACTCGCGTGCGCGCAGTTGCCGGCATTGCTGGTGCCATTTCCGTTTGCAATTGACGATCACCAGACCGCCAATGCGCGCTGGCTGGTTGATGCCGGTGCTGCCCGCTTGTTGCCGCAGTCCGGACTCGATGCCGCTGCACTCGCGGCCCTGCTGCAGGAGCTGGCCGGCCAGCGCGAAAAACTCCGGGCCATGGCGCAGGCGATGGCTGCGCAGGCAAAACCCGATTCGGCCAGTCGCGTGGCAGATATCTGTGTCGCGGCCAGCCAGTACCGACAAGAGGACAAGCGCCATGCTTAAAGCTGGCCCGATTTCCATCCCCGAGATGCGCCGCATCCGCCGCATCCATTTCATTGGTATCGGTGGTGCCGGCATGTGCGGGATCGCCGAAGTGTTGCTGAACCAGGGCTACGAGATTTCCGGTTCCGACTTGCGTGAAGGGCCTGTCGTCGAGCGCCTGCGCAATCTGGGCGCGCAGGTGGCGATTGGCCACTCGCAGGACAATGTCAGTGGTGTTGATGTCGTGGTGGTGTCGACTGCCATTGATCCGAAGAACCCGGAATTGCTGGCCGCGCGCGAGCGGCGCATCCCGGTCGTGCGCCGTGCGGAAATGCTGGCCGAGATCATGCGCTACCGCCACGGTATCGCCATTGCCGGTGCGCACGGCAAGACGACCACAACCAGCCTGATTGCCTCGCTGCTGGCGGAAGCCGGCCGCGACCCGACCTATGTCATCGGCGGCCTGCTGAACAGTTCGGGCAGCAACGCCGGTCTCGGTGCCAGCCGTTATCTCGTCGCGGAAGCCGACGAAAGTGATGCATCATTCCTGCACCTGCAGCCGATGGTGTCGGTTGTCACCAATATCGATGCCGACCACATGGAAACCTATGGCGGCGATTTCCGCAAATTGCAGCAGACCTATGTGCAGTTCCTGCATAACCTGCCGTTTTATGGCGTGGCGGTGGTGTGCATCGACGACAAGCCGGTATGCGAGATCCTCGCTGATATCGGCCGTCCTACCATTACCTACGGTTTCAGCGAGCAGGCCGATTTCCGCATTGTCGATGTCAAACAGCAGCGGATGCAGAGTACGTTTACCGTCCTGCGCCCTGAGCATCCGCCCATCACGGCAACGATCAACCTGCCGGGTGTGCACAATGTGCAGAACGCGACGGCTGCGATTGCCGTGGCCACCGATGAAGGCGTAGAGGACGAAGTGATTGTCCGCGCGCTGGCGAAATTCCAGGGTGTCGGCCGGCGCTTCCAGGTGTACGGCGAGTATGCCGTCGGCAACGGGCAGGCAATGCTGGTCGATGACTACGGCCACCACCCGCGCGAAGTGGACTCGGTCATCAATGCCGTGCGCAAGGGCTGGCCGGAGCGGCGGCTGGTAATGATCTACCAGCCGCATCGCTACACGCGCACCCGCGACCTCTATGAGGATTTCGTCGCCGTGTTGTCGAAAGTCGATGTGCTGCTGCTGCTGGATGTCTATGCCGCCGGCGAAGCGTTCATCCGTGGTGCGGACAGCCGCTCGCTGGCGCGCAGCATCCGCCAGCGCGGCCAGGTCGACCCGGTGTTTGTCGAAAGCATTGATGCCGTGCCTGCCGTGCTGGCACCGCTGTTGCAGCCGGGCGATATCGTCGTGACGCAGGGTGCCGGCAATGTCGGGGCGCTGGCCGGCACGTTGGCACGCGCACAGTTGAAAGGGGTGTGAGATGACGCAAGCAGTTTCTGCGCAACGCGATTGGGGCAATGTGGCTGTGCTGTATGGCGGTCTGTCGTCGGAACGCGAGATCTCGCTGCGCAGCGGACGTGCGGTGGCTGATGCCCTGCTGCGCCAGGGTGTGAAGATCGATCTGGTCGATGTCGGCCAGGATTTCCTGTCCGTGCTCGCGGCGCAGCAGTCCGGTGCGCGCCCTCGCTGGGATCGTGCCTTCATCGTATTGCACGGCGTGGGCGGTGAGGACGGTGTGATGCAGGCCGTGCTGCAGATGGCCGGTGTTCCCTACACCGGCAGCGGCGTGCTCGCCTCGGCGCTGGGCATGGACAAGTGGCGCACGAAAATGGTGTGGCAGGCACAGGGTTTGCCAACCCCAGCCTATGCGATGTTGCAGGGCGACACGGATTGGGAAGCCTGCATGGCGGCGCTGGGTGGCAATGCCATCGTCAAGCCGGCCTGTGAGGGATCCAGCATCGGCATGCGCAAGGTCGGCAGTGCTGCCGGGTTGCGTGAGGCATTCGCCTATGCGAGAGGTTTTGCCGGCAGTGTGCTGGCGGAAACCTGGATCAGTGGTGCCGAATTCACCGTCGCCGTGCTCAATGGCGTGGCGCAGCCGGTGATCCGCCTGGAAACCGGGCGCGAATTCTACGACTTTGAAGCGAAGTACCTCAGCAACAGTACGCGTTATATCTGTCCTTGTGGCTTGTCGGCGACCAAGGAGCGCGAACTGCAACTGCTGGCAGAGCGTGCGTTCGCGGCCGTCGGTTGCCGCGGCTGGGGCAGGGTGGATGCAATGCAGGACCAGGCGGGCAATTTCTACCTGCTCGAAGTGAACACGGTGCCCGGCATGACCGACCACAGCCTGGTGCCAATGGCAGCCAAAGCTGCCGGCATAAGCTTCGATGAACTGGTGCTGGCCGTGCTGGCCAGCACGCTGGATGCGCCGCAACAGGAGGGTGGCAATGGCGGCTGAGCGCGGCATGACATCGACGCGCACGCTGTCGGAATCCGGCGGCTGGCGCACTGGCACCCAGGCAGTAGTTGACCTCGGCCTTGCCCATGGCCTTTGGCTGTTGCTGGTGCAGGCTGTGCTGGTCTGCGGGCTGATTGCCGGCACCTATTTCGCGCTGCCGTGGCTCAAGCTGGCTTTTGACAAGCCGATCCGCCGGGTCGTGATCCAGGGCGACTTGCAGGCCCTGAGCCGGGAGGCCGTGCAGCAGGCTGTTGTCATCTATGAAACGGACAGTTTCCTCGACATTGACCTTGCTGCGCTGGTTCATCATCTCGAGGAACAGCCGTGGATTGCCCGCGCCCGCGCCCGGCGGCAGTGGCCGGACACCGTGGCGATCGACATTGTCGAGCAGCAGCCGATTGCCTACTGGGGCCAGTACTGGATGGTGAATGCCAAGGGCCGCATTTTCGAGCACCAGGGGCTGTTTCAGCACAGGTCGCTGCCGCGCTTGTGGAGCGAGCGGACATTGCCTGCCGAAGCGATGAATTACTACCAGATTTTCGAGCGGCAATTGCGCACAGTCGGCCTCGGCCTGCAGGGTACCAGCCAGAGCCTGCAGGGTGACTGGCAGCTGGTGCTCGATAACGGACTGCAACTGATCCTGGATCGCACCGACCCGGTCGGGAACATGCGCCATTTCGTCAGCATTTACCAGCAAGTCGTGCAGCCGGCCCAGCGCAAGGCAGTGGCTGTCGACATGCGTTACCGCCACGGCGCAGCGATCCGCTGGCAAGCAGAAGATCCGGCAGCGGTACTGCCGGCAACAGAACAACATGGGGGGAGCAAGACATGAGCGCGGAAAAGAACCGCATCGTCGGCCTGGATATCGGCACATCCAAGGTCGTGGCGCTGGTGGGTGAAGTGGATGCCGACGGCAACCTTGAAATCATCGGCATCGGCAGCCACAAGTCGACCGGCTTGAAGAAAGGCGTGGTGGTCAATATCGAGTTGACCGTGCAGTCGATCCAGCGCGCCATCGAGGAGGCGGAGCTGATGGCGGGATGCCAGATCCATTCGGTCTATGCCGGTATTGCCGGCAGCCATATCCGCAGCCTGAATTCGCACGGGATCGTCGCGATCCGCGACCGCGAGGTGCAACCAGCTGACGTGGAGCGTGTGATTGATGCCGCGCAGGCGGTGGCGATACCGGCGGACCAGAAGGTGCTGCATATCCTGCCGCAGGAATACATCATCGATCACCAGGAGGGGGTGCGCGAGCCGCTGGGCATGTCGGGTGTGCGGCTGGAGGCCAAGGTGCACCTGGTGACCTGCGCCGTGAATGCCCTGCAGAATATCGAGAAATGTATCCGCCGGTGCGGGCTGGAAGTCGAGGACATCATCCTCGAACAGCTGGCATCGAGCTATGCCGTGCTGACCGAAGACGAGAAGGAACTGGGTGTTTGCCTGGTCGATATCGGTGGTGGCACGACGGACATTGCCGTGTTCACGGAAGGCTCGATCAAGCACACGGCTGTCATCCCGATTGCCGGTGACCAGGTCACCAATGACATTGCGATGGCGTTGCGCACACCGACGCCTTTTGCCGAGGAAATCAAGATCAAGTATGCGTGCGCACTCACGCAACTGGCACGCGCGGATGAAGTGATCCAGGTGCCTGGAGTTGGTGAAAGAAATGAACGCAAATTATCGCGCCAGGCTCTGGCAGAAGTGGTGGAACCAAGGTACGATGAACTGTTCACGCTGATACAGGCAGAGTTGCGTCGCAGCGGGTACGAGGATCTGGTTGCAGCCGGTATTGTATTGACGGGAGGCACCGCCAGGATCGAAGGGGCCGTGGAACTGGCCGAAGAGATTTTTCACATGCCGGTACGCGTGGGGGCGCCGGTGAATGTCAAGGGACTGGGCGACATTGTGAAGAATCCGATCTATGCCACTGGCGTGGGTTTGCTGCATTACGGTATCAGACAACAGAAAGAGGGTCGGCCAGGGCCGGAATCGGAGGAAAGTCGCAACAGCGTTCTGGAAAAAATGAAGCGCTGGTTCAGGGACAATTTCTGATTTTCAGGATTATTTGTGAGACAGGTGGGGGAAACCATGTTCGAACTAGTTGAAAACGTAGCGCAAAATGCTGTCATCAAGGTGATCGGTGTGGGCGGCGGCGGCGGCAATGCCGTGCTGCACATGATCCAGAATGATGTGTCCGGTGTGGAATTCATCTGTGCCAACACGGATTCTCAGGCACTCAACAAGCTGTCCAGCGCCACTGTGCTGAAGATCGGCAGCGGGGTGACCAAGGGTCTCGGTGCGGGTGCCAACCCGGATGTCGGCCGCCAGGCGGCGCTGGAAGACAAGGAGCGCATCGCCGAGGTATTGCGTGGCGCAGACATGGTGTTCATCACTGCCGGCATGGGTGGTGGTACCGGCACCGGTGCGGCACCGGTGGTCGCCCAGGTGGCGCGCGACATGGGTATCCTCACGGTGGCGGTCGTGACCAGGCCGTTCCCGTTTGAAGGCAAGAAGCGGATGGCAGTGGCCCAGCAGGGCCTGGCCGAGCTGGCTGAACATGTCGACTCGCTGATCACCATCCCGAACGAAAAACTGCTGACCACCATGGACAAGAACACGACCATGCTGGACGGCTTCAAGGCTGCCAATGATGTGCTGCTCGGTGCCGTGCAGGGTATTGCGGAGCTGATCATCAATGAAGGCATGATCAACGTTGACTTCGCCGATGTGCGCACCGTGATGTCCGAGATGGGCGTGGCGATGATGGGTACCGGCAAGGCTTCCGGCGAAGGCCGTGCCCGTGCCGCCGCCGAGGCGGCCATCCGCTGTCCACTGCTGGACAACATCGACCTACAGGGTGCGCGCGGTATCCTCGTCAACATCACTGCCGGTTTCGATCTCACCATGGGCGAGTTCGAGGAAGTGGGCAGCGCGATCCATGAATTCGCTTCCGACAATGCTACCGTCGTGGTTGGCACAGTGCTGGATCCGGAAATGAGTGGTGAGCTGCGCGTGACGGTGGTCGCGACCGGCCTTGGCCAGAAGCAGGCTCCTGCCGATGTCAAGAAAGTGGTCGACAACACGGCCAGCGTGCGTGCTGCCTCGCCGTCGGCCACACCCAACTATGCCGACCTGGACCGTCCGGCCGTCATGCGTCACGGTGGCAGCTTCCATGGCCAGCATTACGGCAGCAGCGCCGCTGCTGCAGCACCCATCGTGGCGGATCGCACGGCCGCGCCTGCCATGGGTGACGATCTCGATTACCTGGATATCCCGGCCTTCCTGCGCCGCCAGGCAGACTGAAACAGGATCCGGCTCTGGCCCTGCCGGCGTCCCCCCGCCGGCAGGGTCTCGCTTTTGTGCGTGCCGGCCACGCCGTTATAATAATCAACCCATAATACAGGCAGCCGGAGGCAGGTAGTGTCCTCAATCACATCCCCATCATCGCAGTCCGTTGCCACCATGGCGGCGCTGGACCTGGCCGGCAAGCGCGTGCTGATACGCGAAGACCTGAATGTGCCGGTCAAGAACGGCAAGATCACCTCTGATGCCCGCCTGCAGGCAGCCTTGCCCACGATACGGCTGGCCCTGCAGAAAGGCGCTGCCGTGATGGTCTGCTCACACCTGGGGCGACCGACCGAAGGCGAATTCTCGGCGGAAAACTCGATGCAACCGGTCGCCGATTACCTCAGCAAGGCGCTGGGCCAGGAAGTCCGCCTGCTGGCCGATTACCTCGGCGGGGTTGACGTGAAGCCGGGTGAGGTCGTGCTGTTTGAAAACGTGCGCTTCAACAAGGGTGAAAAAAAGAACAGCGACGAGCTGGCGCAAAAATATGCCGCCCTCTGTGATGTGTTTGTCATGGATGCCTTTGGCACTGCTCACCGCGCGGAAGGTTCCACCCACGGCGTGGCGAAGTTTGCCAAAGTGGCTTGTGCCGGCCCGCTGCTGGCTGCCGAACTGGAAGCACTCGGCAAGGCACTGGACAAACCGGCGCGCCCCATGATCGCGATTGTCGCCGGTTCCAAGGTCTCGACGAAGCTGGATGTCCTCAATTCATTGGCTACTATCTGCGACCAACTGATTGTTGGTGGTGGCATTGCCAACACGTTCCTTGCCGCTGCCGGCTACAAGGTCGGCAAGTCGCTGTGCGAGCATGATCTGATTGATACTGCCCGCCAGATTGCGGCCAGGGTCAAGGTGCCGCTGCCGGTGGATGTTGTTGTCGCGGACGCATCGGCAGTCGGTGATGATTTCATGGCCTTTGTTGCCAACAGCCAGCCGGTTGTGAAAGCTGTGGCGGATATCGCTGATAACGACATGATCCTCGATATCGGCCCGCAAACGGCCAGGCAGTTTGCCGAGATGCTGAAAGCGGCGAAAACCATCCTGTGGAACGGACCGGTGGGCGTGTTCGAGGTTGATGCCTATGGCAAGGGCACCGAAGTGATGTCGCATGCGATTGCGGACAGCAGTGCCTTCTCCATTGCCGGCGGCGGCGATACGCTGGCAGCTATCGACAAGTACGGTGTGGCGGACAAGATTTCCTATATTTCCACTGGCGGCGGGGCATTCCTGGAATTCGTCGAAGGCAAGGAGCTGCCTGCTGTCGCCATCCTGCGTGAACGCGCAGCCAACTGATTATCACGGGAGAATCCGACATGGCACTGGTAAGCATGCGTCAACTGCTCGATCACGCCGCCGAACACGGTTACGGTGTGCCGGCGTTCAACGTCAACAACCTTGAGCAGATGCGCGCGATCATGGAAGCGGCGGACAAGACTTGTTCGCCGGTCATCGTGCAGGCCTCGGCCGGGGCACGCAAATATGCCGGCGCCCCGTTCCTGCGCCACATGATCCTCGCCGCCATCGAGGAATTCCCGCACATCCCGGTCGTGATGCACCAGGACCACGGCGTGAGTCCGGCGGTATGCCAGCGCTCCATCCAGCTCGGTTTTTCTTCGGTGATGATGGACGGCTCGCTCGGTGAAGACGGCAAGACACCTACTGACTATGACTACAACGTGCGCGTAACCAGGACTGTGGTCGAGTTCGCCCATGCCTGCGGTGTGTCGGTCGAAGGTGAGATTGGCTGCCTCGGTTCGCTGGAAACCGGCATGATGGGCGAGGAAGACGGGCACGGTGCTGATGGCGTACTGGATCACTCGCAATTGCTGACTGATCCGGAAGAAGCGGCGAATTTCGTGCGCGACACCGGCGTTGATGCACTGGCGATCGCAATCGGCACATCACATGGGGCGTACAAGTTCACCCGCCCGCCTACCGGTGACATCCTGGCCATCGAACGTGTGAAAGAGATCAACGCACGCATCCCGAACACGCACTTGGTCATGCACGGCTCATCGAGTGTGCCTCAGGACTGGCTGGCGATCATCAACGAGTACGGCGGTGACATCAAGGAAACCTATGGTGTACCGGTGGAGCAGATTGTCGAAGCGATCAAGCATGGTGTGCGCAAGGTCAACATCGACACGGACCTGCGACTGGCTTCTACCGGTGCCATTCGCCGTTTCATGGCGAAAAACCCGGCTGAGTTCGATCCGCGCAAATACCTGAAGGAAACCATCAGTGCGATGCGCGATATCTGTATCCAGCGTTACGAGGCTTTCGGTACAGCCGGCCAGGCCGACAAGATCAAGCCGGTGTCGCTGGAAAAAATGACCGAACGTTACGCCAAAGGCGAGCTGAACCAGCAGGTCAAATGACAGCGATGGCAATGAACAGGGGGCGCAAGCCCCTTTGTTTTTTGGGCGATGCAAGGTTGCCGCTTCTGGCGGGTATTGTTTTTTTCCTCCTTTTCGCCGCGCTGGTGCTGAACCACGCGTTCTATTTCACGATGGATGCCGACGAGGCATTCAATGCCACCATCGCCAAGAACTGGCTGGCCGGTTACGGCTATTCATCCAGCCTCGGCGTCATCTTTCCGTTTGATCCCTACATCAGTTCCGGTCCGGCATATACCGCTGTGCAGGCTATCCCGGTCGCACTGTGGGGTAATGACCCGGATGTGCAGAAGCCGTTCATTGCTGTCGTGCACCTGCTGTTGTTCGCCAATGTGTTGCGTTTGTTATGGCCACTCATGCGAGACGGCTGGCGCTTCCCGCTATTTGTGGCTTTCACGGCCAGCAGTTATGCCTTGCTGGATTTCAAGTTTTGGCATCGTCCTGCTGGTGAAATGCTGTCGCTGCTTTATTTTGTTAACGGTGCCTTGTTGCTGGCCGATATGCTGGCGACGCGATGCATCCGCAATGCCTTGTTCTCTGGCCTGTTACTAGCCTGCGCCGTGCTGACCAAGGGACAGGCGTTGTTGTGGATGGCCGGCCTCGCCATCGCGGTGTTGCTCGCTATCGGCCGCCAGTGGTCATGGGGCGTTTGCCGGGTGCTGGCTGTCAGTGCGCTGGCTTTCCTGTTGCCGGTCATTGGCTGGCAGTCATACAAGGCCGGGGTGATGGCGGCGCTTGCCCAGCACGATCCTGGGCTCTACCAATACGCCCTCGGCAAGGACTGGCATTTTTTTTCCACACACGGTTCCGGCATGTACCTGTTGTGGGAAGTGGAAAGCTGGCAGGACCTGTGGCGGCGATTGTCGTCCACCCCGTTGCTGGCTTATGGGAAGTTCCGTGATATTTTCCATGCCTATGGTGTGGTGGCGCCATTGCTGGCCGTGCTGGTGCCGTTGCTTGCGCTGGCCGGCGTGTGGCTGCAACGCCGCAATAGGGCGGTATTGTTGCTGCTGGTGCCGCAATGTGTGTTCCTGTTGTGGGCGTTCCTGCTCAACAACAGCGTCTATACCCACCAGATGCTGCCTGCCGCGTGGCTTTTTGTGCTGCTGCTTGCCCTGTTGCTGGTTCGCTGGCCGCGCTGGTTGTTTGTGCTGGTTGTGGTCAATGTGGCGCTGCTGTCACAGCAGGCGCTGCGCAACACAGAAGATAGCTGCCTCGTGACGCGCTTGGCAGCTTGTATCCATGGCCAACCCAACCCGGTGCGGGAGTCGCTGGCGAATGTACTGGCTTTCCTGCAATCACAGCCGCTGCCTGCGCCGATGGCCAATTGCGGTTGGTATTTTGCCCAGGATATCGAGTTTGCCTTGCCGGGTGCCAACCATATCCGCGACTGTATGCGCCTGTTTGATGAGGCAGTCACGTTTGATCGCGATGCTTTCATCACGACTAACAAGTTGCCGGAAGCGTTCCGCACAGCACGCAGCACCGAAAACCTCATCAGCATCTACGTCAACAAGCGCAAGAACCTGTTTGGCGGCAGTTTTGTCGCGCCGGTGCAGTGGCAGAAGCCACTGGACTTCACCTTTGTGGCTGGCATCTACATGATGGGAGCGTCACTGGAGCAGCAGCGTAACGTGATGTCATTTCTCGATCACTGCAAGCAGGTGTTGTACCGGGACAGGTTCTATGCGGTGCAGCATTGCCGTTACGAGGACCTGCAGGCTTATGTGGCAGCCTGGGGCGGCTTGCCAATTTTCACCCACAGCTGGGAAGCACTGTATTACGCGGATTTCATGCACACGACGAAAGACCTGCGCAAGAATCCGCTGCACATGCGGCCCTACTGAATCGCAGGCAATAAAAAAGGCTGCGGATGGCAGCCTTTTTTACAGTGAGTCTGCTCAGCCGTTTTCTTTCAGGTAGGCTTCGCGCGACTTGGTCACTTCGGCCAGGGCATCAGCAGCGTTGCCCCACTTGTCGACCTTGACCCACTTGCCCGGTTCCAGGTCCTTGTAGTTCTCGAAGAAATGCTCGATCTGCTTGATCAGCAGCGCTGGCAGGTCAGAGATTTCCTTCACGTCGTCATACAGTGCTGACAGCTTCTTGTGCGGTACGGCGAGCACTTTGGAGTCCTTGCCGGCCTCGTCAGACATGTACAGGATGCCGATAGGACGGGCGCGGATCACCGAGCCTGGTGTGACCGGATATGGGGTCACCACCAGCACATCCAGCGGATCGCCGTCTTCTGACAGGGTGCCCGGTACATAGCCGTAGTTGGTCGGGTAGAACATCGGGGTGGCCATGAAGCGGTCGACCATCAGGCAATTGCTGTCCTTGTCGATCTCGTATTTGATCGGTGCGTGGTTGGCCGGGATCTCGATGGCCACGTAGATGTCGTGCGGAAGTTCTTTGCCAGGTGACAGGTCGCTATAGCTCATGGTGGGTTCTCTGCTTGAAGGTGGTTAAAAAAGCCGCGCGATTGTAGCAGAGGCCTTGTCAGTCTTTCACCTGCACGACACCGGGGATGCTGCTGCTGACTGGCAGGCGCGACAGTTGGGCCGCCATGCTGCGGGCGATTTCCCGGTAGCTGGCCGCGAGCTTGCTGTCAGGCTCGGCGATCACGGTCGGTTTGCCGGCGCCGGCCTGTTCGCGGATGCGGATGTCGAGCGGCAGGGAGCCGAGCAACGGGGTCTGGTAGGTCTGTGCGATGCGTTCGCCACCGCCTTCGCCGAAGATGTGTTCCATGTGGCCGCACTTTGAGCAGACGTGCAGGCTCATGTTCTCCACCACCCCGAGGATCGGGATGTGGATCTTGCGGAAGGCCTCGATACCTTTCTGGGCATCCAGCAGGGCGATGTCCTGGGGGGTGGTGATGATGACGGCAGCCGTCAGCGGTGCCGACTGTGACAACGTCAGCTGGATGTCGCCGGTGCCGGGCGGCATGTCGATCAGCAGGTAGTCGAGGTTGTCCCACAGTGTGAGGGTCAGCAGTTGCTGCAGGGCGCCGCTGGCCATCGGGCCGCGCCACACCATCGGCGTGTCCTTGGTCACGAGCACGCCCATCGAGATCAGCTGGATGCCATGGGCTTCCATCGGCACGATGTATTTCTGGTCGCGGGTGTCGGGCCGGGCATCGGCAGGGATACCCATCATCACCGGCAGGCTCGGGCCGTAGATATCTGCGTCGAGCAGGCCGACGCGGGCCCCTTCGGCGGCCAGCGCCAGCGCGAGGTTGACGGCCGTGGTCGATTTGCCGACCCCGCCCTTGCCGGAGGCAATCGCGACCAGGTTGCTGACGCGTCGCATCGGCGCGGCCTTGCCGCTCACCTGGTGCGCCTGCACATGGCAGCGGATATCGACCCGCACAGTATCAAGTTCCGGGATGGCGGCATGCACCAGCGTCCGCACGGTGGCCGCGAGCTCGTCGCGGCAGCCGGCAGCCGGGTAGCCCAGTTCGACCTCCAGGGTCGCAATACCCTGGTCGACATGGATCCGGCGCAGGCACTCGGCCGAGAGCCAGTCGGTTTGCAGGTAGGGGTCGGTCCAGTTGCGCAGGGCCGTCTCGATACGGGGTATGAAGGTATTGGTCATCGGGCGTGTCCGGAAGGGCATGCGTCATTATAAACGGCAGCCCCGACGGTAACGACGCCACGCTCCCAGGGGTTATTTCGGGGGTCGTCCATAGCGGATAAACTGTGATCCAGTGCAGGATAAGGACGTGACCGGTTAGTTAAACTACGCTCGGAGAAGCCGTCTGTCGGCTGAATTCGACCGGTCGCACGTCGACCATCGTGGAGGGAACAAATGCAGGAGTATGGTGGGAACACTAAAGGCGATAACAATACCAAGGCGCATTTATGTTGAGCCATTTTACCTATCTCAGGGTCCTGAACCTGCTGCTGGGAATTGCACTGGCTGCCACATCTTTCTATCTGTCCTTCCGCCATGAGCGCGACCAGATTTTCCAGCGCTACACGTCTGAAGTCGATGCGCTGGCGAGTTCACTGGAGCTGGAGCTCGGGCGTAACATTGCCCTGTTGATGTCATTCCGCAGCTTTCATGAAGCGTTTCCGCAAGTCAGCGAATCCGGTTTTTCGATATTCAGTCGCAATGCGCGTGAATTTAATGGCGGTGTCTATGGCATGAAGTGGGCGCCACGGGTGCGTGAGGGCGAGCGCGCAGCCTTTGAGGCAGAACTGCAAGCGAAGTACGGCATCCGGCAAATCACGGAGATCTCGCCGGCTGGCGTACAACAGCCGGCGCCGGTCAGCGAGGAATACTACCCGATCCTGTATTCCGAGCCCGCTGCGCGACAGGAACTGCCTGTCGGCTATGACCTCGCCTCGCGGATTTCCACGCGCACTGCGCTGGAAACTGCTGCATCGAACAACCAGGCTATCGCTTCCACGCCGATCAAGGTCACAGAAGGTGGTATCAGCAGTTTCATCTATTTCATTTCGCTGCCCCTGTATTCCAGGAATGCCGAAAGCGAGGAGGAGCGCTGGCAAAACCTCAAGGGGTTTGTCGTAGGTCTCTATGATATCGATGCCATTTTTGACAATGTGCTCGACAATGCCTGGAGCTGGGATGCGAGCAACCGCATCTCCCTGGAAGACAACTCGGGCCAGATCAGCGCCGAAACGGTCATCTCTCTGCACAAGGGGGATAATGTCGTCGAGGACGAGCGCTTTGAATATACCAAGCAGCTGACACCGATTGCCGACTTGCAGTGGTTTCTGGTGGGCAGGCCTTCCCATGCCTATTTCCAGAAACACAGGACGCTGTTTCCCTACATGCTGGGTGTCGGCATCATCATGTTTTCGCTGATGATCGAGGCTTACCTGGGTGTATTGCGCCGGGTAGACAAGGAATTGCAGGATGCGGCACTGGTGGATGGCCTGACCCGCATCCCCAACCGGCGCAAGTTCTTCGAGCACCTCAACAAGGAATGGCCGCGTGCGCAGCGTTTTTTCCGACCGCTGACCATCATTGTCAGCGATGTCGATAACTTCAAGAAGTACAACGACATCTACGGTCATGTGCGTGGTGACCGCTGCCTGCACGATGTGGCGCAGGCGCTGCAGAAATGCATCCATCGCCCCGGTGACGTGGTGGCGCGTTACGGTGGCGAGGAGTTCGCGATCATCCTGCCGGAAACCACGCTGGAAGCGGCGCGCGAAGTGGCAGACAAGTGCCGCCAGGCGGTGCAGGACCTCGCCATCGAGCATACCGGCAATGCGAAATACGGTGTGGTAACGATCAGCATGGGTGTGGCTTGCGCTGTGCCTGAAGAAGGCTTGCATTACGGCGATCTGATCGAGATGGCTGACCAGGCGCTTTATGAAAGCAAGGAAAAGGGCCGCAACTGCATCAGCCTTTACCGCATGTCAGCGGAACAGCGCCACCTGCAGCCAAAAGCCTGAGCTGTTGCCTGTTGCCCGGCGCAGCCGGTTTCACTGCTCGATGGCGTCCAGTGCTTCGGACAGTTTTTTTACGCCGATAATGCGCATATCGCCCAGCGCCTCGCGCGGCATATTGGCTGCCGGTACAATGGCGGTGCGAAATCCGTGCTTGGCCGCTTCACGGATGCGCTCCTGGCCGCTCGGCACCGGGCGGATCTCGCCTGACAAACCCACTTCACCAAATACAACCATGTCGCGCGGCAGCGGCCGGTTGCGGAAGCTCGACACCATCGCCAGCAGCGATGCGAGGTCGGCGCTGGTTTCCGTGACTTTCACGCCACCCACGACGTTGACAAACACATCCTGGTCGCCGAGTTGCAGGCCGCCGTGGCGGTGCAGAACGGCGAGCAGCATCGCGAGGCGATTCTGGTCGAGGCCTACCGCAACGCGCCGCGGGTTGCCGAAGGCGTTGGCATCCACCAGTGCCTGTATTTCCACCAGTAGCGGACGCGTGCCTTCCCACACCACCATCACTGCCGAGCCGCTGGCGATCTCATCGCTGCGCGAAAGGAAAATTGCCGACGGGTTGTTCACTTCGCGCAGGCCCTGCTCGGTCATCGCAAACACCCCGAGTTCGTTCACCGCGCCAAAGCGGTTCTTGTGGCTGCGCAGGGTGCGGTAGCGCGAGTCATCAGTGCTGTCGAGCATGATCGACGTGTCGATCATGTGTTCCAGCACTTTCGGGCCGGCGAGTGTGCCGTCTTTCGTCACATGGCCGACCAGGATCAACACGGTGCCGGTTTGCTTCGCGAATCGGGTCAGCAGGGCGGCGCATTCGCGCACCTGGCCAACCGAGCCGGGCGCGGACGGCAACTCCGGCCAGTGCATGACCTGGATCGAGTCAACCACCATCACTGCCGGCTTGCAGGATTCCGCTACAGCCAGCAATGCCTCGATGTTGGTTTCAGAGAGTGTCTGCAGGCGGTCGGTCGGCAGGCCGAGACGCCGGGCACGCATGGCGACTTGCTGCAGGGATTCCTCGCCGGTGACATACAGGCAGGGCTGTTGTTGGGCCAGCCGGCACAACAGCTGCAGCAGCAGGGTGCTCTTGCCGGCGCCGGGGTTGCCGCCGATCAGCACCGCTGAGCCGGCCACCAGACCGCCACCCAGCACCCGGTCCAGCTCGGCGCTGCCGGTGCCGATGCGGGCCTGTTCCTGTAGTGCGATCTGGTCGAGTGTCTGGATGCCGCCGCCAACGGCACCGGCAAAGCCCTCGCGCCGGGAGCCGCTGGCGCGCACGGCCTTGCTGCTGCCCAGTTTCACTTCCGAGAGCGTGTTCCAGCCGCCGCAGGCCGTGCACTGGCCTGCCCACTTGCTGTAATCCGCCCCGCAGTCGTTGCAGACAAATGCTGTCTTGTTCTTGCTCATCGTGGGTTCCTCGATCGGCGGCATATTACACGTCCCCGCCAATCCCTGCTTTTTTGTACGAAATGTCTTACAGCAATTGGAGAGATTGGCCACTATTGCCGGTGGTCTCTTTTGGCAACAATGGCAACACACGGACGACAGCACACACGGAGGTGCTACTCGAACGGATAGCCGGTAACACGGCGACAGGGAAAGGGTCAGTCAGGGAACAGGGAGTATGGACTGACCTTCAAGGGTGCCAAGGGATGCGGCCTGCTCGCGGCAGGCACCAATTGAGAGCACAAGGAAGATACCCAACAGAAGGACCCGAAACCCCACGCCACTGGAAGTGACGTGGGGTTTTATTTTTTGTGCCTTGCTGGCAGGTGTCAACCCGTCAGGATGGCCTTCAGCTGGCTGATAGCGCCTGCACTACCCCGGCAAAGCG
>CALMIC010000153.1 GCA_937864065.1 uncultured Cellvibrionales bacterium
GGGGCCGCTGCAACGCTTTCGCCGGCGTCCCCGCTTCCGTAAGATAACCGGCTCCTGTCGCAGTTGCCCGAATCCCCATGACGCCAGTACCCAGACCCCTCGTCCTCTTGATCCTCGACGGCTTCGGCTATCGGGAGGAGAAACAAGACAACGCCATCGCCGCGGCCCGCAAGCCGGTATGGGATGCCCTGTGGCGCGACTGCCCGCACAGCCTGATTTCCGGCTCCGGACTGGACGTGGGCTTGCCGGAAGGCCAGTTCGGCAACAGCGAGGTCGGCCACATGACACTGGGTGCCGGTCGCGTCGTCTACCAGCAGCTGACCCGCATCGACAAGGACATCGCCGACGGCACGTTCTTCCGCAATCCCGCCTACTGCGAAGCCATCGACAAGGCGGTGGCCGCCGGCAAGGCCGTGCACGTCTGGGGCCTGCTGTCACCGGGCGGCGTGCACAGCCACGAGAACCACATCCTGGCGATGCTGGACATGGCCGTGCAGCGCGGCGCTAAACTGGTTTACCTGCACGCTTTCCTCGACGGCCGCGATACACCGCCGCGCAGTGCCGAAACCTCGATCCGGTTGGCACAGGACAAGCTCGATGCGCTCGGCACCGGCCGTTTCGCCTCGATTTGCGGCCGCTACTACGCGATGGACCGGGACAAGCGCTGGGAGCGCGTCGAACCGGCGTACAACTTGCTCACCCTTGGCGTCGCCGACTACCGCGCCGGGACAGCGGCCGAAGGCCTCGCCGCCGCCTATGCCCGCGACGAGAACGACGAATTCGTGAAGCCGACCGTGATCGGCGAGCCGGTTTCGCTCGAGGATGGCGATGCCGTGATCTTCATGAACTTCCGCGCCGACCGCGCCCGCCAGCTGACCCGCGCCTTCACCGACGCCGGCTTCGACGGTTTTGGACGCCGCAAGACCGTCGCGCTGTCCGCTTTTGTGCAAACCAGTGAGTACGCCGCCGATATCCAGGCACTGTGTGCCTACCCGCCGGAATCGCTCGACAACTCGCTCGGCGAATACCTCGGCAAGCTGGGCAAGACACAGCTGCGTATCGCCGAAACCGAGAAATACGCCCACGTCACCTTCTTTTTCAGTGGCGGTCGCGAAGCCATGTATCCCGGCGAGGAACGCATCCTCGTCGATTCGCCCAAGGTCGCCACCTACGACCTGCAACCCGAGATGAGCGCCTTTGAAGTGACCGACAAACTGGTCGCGGCCATCGGCAGCGGCCGCTACGACGTCATCATCTGCAACTACGCCAACGGCGACATGGTTGGCCACACCGGCGTGTTCGGTGCGGCCGTAAAAGCCGGCGAGGCACTGGACCAGTGTCTCGGCCGCGTGCGCGATGCCGTGCTGGCTGCCGACGGCGAATGCCTGGTGACAGCGGATCACGGCAACTGCGAACAGATGCACGCCCACGACGCACAGCAGGCACATACCCAGCATACTTGTGAACAGGTTCCGTGTTTGTACATCGGCAGGCGTTCTGTGCAGATCAGCGATGGTGGTACACTCGCCGACGTCGCACCCAGCATGCTCACCCTGCTGGGGCTGCCCCAGCCGGGGGAAATGGGTGGACGCAACCTGCTGACCATCACCTGACCCGCTGCGCACGACCAGACTGCAAGGAGATATACATGAAAATGCGCCATCTTGTTCTCGCCGCCACCCTGACTGCCGTGGCATTCAGCGGCAGCCATGCGGAAGAGAAAAAGGTCCGGAAAAGCAAAAAAGAAAAAGCGGTGGCGGAGCAACAGGCAGCTGCCGGGGACTACGAGCAGAAAATTGCCGAGATCCAGAAATCCATTGATGCGCTGAAAACTGATATCACCAAGATCAAGACCGAACGCAGCGAACTGCAGCGCCGCCAGGAAGAATCTGACAAGGAAGTGGCTGCGCAAATGCAGAAGATCGACGAAATCAAAAAAAAACTGGCTGAGAAGAAACAGCAAGCCGGGGCACTAGAAGCGAAAAAAAAGCCATAAGCCGTTCGGTGGCCGGTCAGCGTGAGCAGATCGGCCAGCAGCTGCACGCGCTTTACCTGGCTGGCGTGCAATCCCGGATCAAGTTACTGCTGAGCCAGAACGACAGCGCAAACCTCGCCCGCAACCTCGCCTACCACGATTACCTGCTGGCCGCACGGCGCGAAAAAATGCGCGACTTCCTCGACAGCATGGACCAGCTGCGCGCAGTGGAACAGGAAATCGCCGAAGCCATCGCCGGCCTGGAACAGATGCAGGCGCAACTCGAGCAGGAACACAGCACGCTGCTCTCGATCCGCAACGAACGCCAGCAACTGCTCGCTTCTGCCGACACTGCCTTGCAGCAGAAAGGCGAGTCACTGGAACAACTGGAACGCGATCGGGTCGCCTTGCAATCGATTGTCGACCAGATAGAGCAGCAACGCGCCCTGGCACAGGCGCAGGAAGAAAAGCGCAAGCAGGATGAAGCACGACAACGCGAGCAACAGCTGGCGCAACAAAAACAGGAACAACAAACACCAGCACAGCAAACACCGGAGCAACAGCCGCCGGCCACTACCAGCAGCAAACGGAATACTGGCGCCGCTTATTCCGCCGAAGACCTGGCGCGCCTGCAATCGATTCCGTTTGCCCAGCGCAAGGGC
>CALMIC010000154.1 GCA_937864065.1 uncultured Cellvibrionales bacterium
ACCGCGTGCCGGAACTGCCGGGACTGCCGCGCTTCACCGGCGGCCTGGTCGGCTATTTCGGTTACGACACCGTGCGCTATGTCGAACAGCACCTGCAGGCGAGCCAACCGGCAGCCGACCCGATCTGCACACCGGATATCCTGCTGCTGCTGTCGGAAGAAGTGCTGGTGTTTGACAACCTGTCCGGCAAGATCCTTCTGGTCGTGCACGCCGATACAGCCCAGCCCGATCCGCTGGCACAGGCCAACCGCCGCCTCGACCAGCTGCAGCAACAGTTGCAGCAGGCCACACCGGTACTGCCGCCGGTCGGCATGGCAACCACCGCCGATGCCGGGCTGGAGCAACAGTTTGTCTCGTCTTTCGGCGAAGAAGCTTTCAAGCGCGGTGTCGGCCGCATCAAGGACTACATCCTCGCTGGCGACACAATGCAGGTAGTACTGTCACAGCGCATGTCGCTACCATTCGACGCCGAGCCACTGAACCTCTACCGCGCGCTGCGCTGCCTGAACCCGTCGCCTTACATGTTTTTCCTCGACTGCGGCGACTTCCACATCGCCGGTTCGTCGCCGGAAATCCTGGCGCGGCTGGAAGACAACCATGTCACCGTGCGGCCGATTGCCGGCACGCGCAAGCGCGGCCGCACACCGGAAGAAGACGCCGCACTGGCAGCCGACCTGCTGGCAGATCCGAAGGAGATCGCCGAGCACCTGATGCTGATCGATCTCGGCCGCAACGATGTCGGCCGCGTCTCGGAAGTCGGCAGCGTGAAACTGACAGAAAAAATGGTGGTCGAGCATTACTCGCATGTCATGCACATCACCTCGAATGTCACCGGCGAGTTGCGTCCCGGCCTGGATGCACTGGATGTCCTGCGCGCAACCTTGCCGGCAGGCACGCTGTCCGGTGCGCCCAAGATACGTGCGCTGGAAATCATCGACGAGCTGGAACCGGAAAAGCGCGGCATTTACGGCGGCGCGGTCGGCTACCTCGGCTGGAGCGGCAACATGGACACGGCAATTGCTATCCGTACCGCTGTGATCAAGGACGGCAAACTCTACATCCAGGCTGGTGCCGGCATCGTCGCCGATTCCGTGCCGCAATCCGAATGGGATGAAACGATGAACAAGGGCCGCGCCGTTTTCCGTGCAGCCGCCATGGTCCTGTCGGGGAAATAAGTATGCAGGATGCCCACGACCTCGGCCTGATTCTCGATTCACGCGTGCCGCTGGTTGTCATCCAGTCACACGAGGAAACCCGTGTGCTGGATGTACTGATGCAAGTCAGCAACAAGCGCACCTTGCCGATGCAGGTGTGGACCATCACGGAAGGCCTGCGGCCGATGGGCTTCAGCATGGCTGAAGCGGATGGCGACAAATTGCTGGAACTCGACGACGCGCTGCTCGCGATCAAGCGCACGCGCGGCAAGGGTTTGTTTGTATTGTGCGATGCGCACGGCTTTCTCACGGCAGACCATCCGAAAACCATCCGGCTGCTGAAAGACATCGTGCTGCAATATGACAACATACAACGCACTGTGGTGTTGCTGAGCCACGCGCTGGTAATTCCGCCGGAGTTGCGCCGCCATGCTGCGGGTTTCGAGTTGTCGGTTCCAGGCGACGAGCAGATCCTGTCCATCATCCGCGAAGAAGCGCTGGTATGGTCCGGACAAAACAATAACCAGCGCGTGAAAACCGACAAGCTGGCACTGGACCGTATCATCACGCACTTGCGGGGATTGTCACCGTCGGATGTCCGTATCCTCGCCCGCCAATTCATCCACGCCGACGGTGCGATTTCCGACAGCGACCTGCCATTGGTCAGCAAGGGCAAGCTGCAGCTGCTCGACATGCATGGCGTACTGCACTACGAATACAGCACCGACACGTTTGCGCAAGTCGGTGGACTGCATAACCTGAAAGCGTGGCTGGCACAGCGCGAGCGGGCATTCCTCAAGCCGGCGAATGACGTCGATGTGCCGAAAGGCATCCTGCTGCTCGGTGTGCAGGGCGGTGGCAAAAGCGTGGCGGCCAAAGCGGTGGCCGGCTTGTGGAAACTGCCGCTGCTGCGGCTGGATTTCGGCGCGCTGTACAACAAGTACTACGGCGAATCGGAAAAGAACCTGCGCGAGGCACTCAAGCTGGCCGAAAACATGGCACCTTGCGTGTTGTGGATGGACGAGATCGAGAAAGGCATCGCCGGCCAGAGCCATGACGACGGCACCAGCCTGCGCGTGCTCGGCACCCTGCTAACATGGATGGCCGAAAAAAAGCAGCCGGTTTTCATTGTCGCGACCTCGAACAACATCGCCAATCTCCCGCCGGAGCTGATCCGCAAGGGACGGCTGGACGAAATATTCTTTGTCGACTTGCCGGATATGAAAACGCGCGAGGAAATATTTGCGATCCATCTCGCCAAGCGCAAACAGGATCCCGCGCAATTCGACTTGCCGGCACTGGCAGCGGCGTCAGACGGTTTTTCCGGCGCGGAAATCGAACAGGCCGTGGTGGCGGCCACCTACAGCGCACTAGCACAACAGCAACCACTGCACACTACCGGCTTGCTCGACGAACTGTCGCGCACCCGCCCGATGTCCGTCGTCATGGCAGAGGACATCGCAGCGTTGCGCGCATGGGCAGAAAACCGCACCGTCACTGCCGGCTGAAAATCAGTTGCCTTTCAGGTGCTGGGCCAGCGCCGCCTGTAATGCCTGTTTCAGGCTCTTGCCGCTCAGCGGCTTGTAAAGCACACGCTGGATGGCCGCACTTTCCGCCATGATCGTGCTCGGCGCCTTGCTGACACCGGTCAGCATGATCAGCAGCAGTTTGTCGCTGTTGATATTCTGGTCTTCGCGGATATGCGCTGCCAGCTCCAGGCCATTCATGCCCGGCATGTCGTAATCGATCAACGCAATATCGAACAGTTCATCAACCGTCGTGCGCGAGCGCAGTATCGCCAGCGCCTCCTTGCCGCCATGCGCCGATTGCACCGTCATACCCCATTGCACAGCCTGCTGTTCGATGATCGTGCAGCAGGTGGCGTTATCATCGACGATCAGCAGTCGCCGGCC
>CALMIC010000155.1 GCA_937864065.1 uncultured Cellvibrionales bacterium
AGTGCAAGGTCAACTACCACTTCGGCACCGTGGTCGAATCGGTCGACAAGAAAGGTGACGGCATCGTTGCGACCTTGGCCAACGGCCAGAAAGTCGAGGCCGATCTCGCACTGTCAGCGATCGGCATGCGCCCGCGCATCGGCCTGGCGCGCCAGTCCGGCATTGCAGTGAATCGCGGCATCACCGTCAATCGCTACCTGGAAACCTCGGCGCCGGATGTCTATGCCTTCGGTGACTGCGCGGAAGTGGAGGGCCATGTGCTGTACTACGTGCTGCCGTTGATGGCCTGTGCTCGCGCGTTGGCCAAGACCTTGAAAGGCGAGCGCACGGCCGTGGTGTATGGCCCGATGCCGGTGGGTGTGAAGGTCACTGTGTGCCCGATCCAGGTGTCGCCGCCGGCGCGCGGTGCCGCTGGCGAGTGGCACGAGGAAGTGGTCGAGGGTGACAGCGTGCGTGCGCTGTTCCACAGCCCGGACGGCAAGCTGCTCGGTTTTGCACTGACCGGCAAGTGCGCCGAGGAAAAAATGAAACTGGCGAAAGAGTTGCCGCCGATCCTCGAATGATCGCGCGGGCGACGCGCCCCGCAAACACAAGGCAGGCTTGCTCGCAAGTCTGCCTTTTTTTTGTTCGCTTGCCGATAATGCCGCCTCGTGAACGGAGGGCAGCATGGCTAGCATCGAACAGCGTATCGCACAGGAACTGGGCGTCAGGACTGAACAGGTCGTCGCGGCCGTACAGTTGCTCGACGAAGGTGCGACAGTCCCTTTCATTGCACGCTACCGCAAGGAAGTGACCGGTGCGCTGGATGACACGCAGCTGCGCACCCTGGAGGAGCGCCTGGCCTATCTGCGCGAGCTGGAAGAGCGTCGCAAGACCGTGCTGGCCAGCATTGCCGAGCAGGGCAAGCTGACGCCGGAGCTGGAAAAAGACATTCTCGCGGCAGAGACCAAGAACCGCCTGGAGGATCTCTACCTGCCTTACAAGCCGAAGCGGCGCACGAAAGCGCAGATTGCGCGCGAAGCCGGGCTGGAACCGCTGGCGCTGTTGCTGCTGGAGAACCCGCAACTTGACCCGCGGCAGGAAGCGCAACAATACCTGAATGCCGAACACAACATTGCCGATGTGCAGGCGGCACTGGACGGTGCCAAGCAGATCCTGATGGAAAATTTCAGCGAGGATGCGCAGTTGCTGGGCGAGTTGCGCGACTACCTGTACGAGCACGGGCTGGTCAGGTCACAGGTGGTCGATGGCAAGCAGAATGAAGGCGAGAAGTTCCGCGATTATTTTGATTTCTCGGAAAAAGTATCAGTGATGCCGTCACACCGTGCGCTGGCGGTGTTTCGCGGACGCAAGGAAGGTGTGCTCAATGTAGCACTGGTGTTGCCGGAAGAGCTGACAACACCGGAACATACCTGCGAGCGCCACATTGCCGCCCGTTTCTGCATTCGTCATGAAGGGCGGCCGGCGGACAGCTGGCTGGCCGAAGCGGTGCGCTGGACCTGGCGAGTCAAGTTGCTGACGCATCTCGAAACCGATTTGCTCGGCCAGCTGCGCGAAAAGGCGGAAGAGGAAGCGATCCGCGTGTTCGCCCACAACCTGAAAGACCTGCTGCTGGCGGCGCCCGCTGGGCAGAAAGTCACGCTCGGCCTGGATCCCGGCTTGCGCACAGGTGTGAAGGTGGCGCTGGTCGATGGCACTGGCAAGGTGTTGCAGCACGGCGCGATGTTCCCGCATCCGCCGCAGAACAAGATCGCCGAGGCCGAGAAAATCCTGTTTGCCCTGTGCAAGCAGTATGACGTTGACCTGATCAGTATCGGCAACGGCACGGCCTCGCGCGAGACGGAGCGCTTCGTCGGCGACGTGCTGAAGAAACATGCCGACCTGAAAGCCAAAAAGGTGGTCGTCAGTGAAGCTGGTGCATCGGTGTATTCGGCCTCGGAGCTGGCGGCGAAGGAGTTTCCGGATCTGGACGTGACAATTCGCGGCGCCGTGTCGATTGCTCGCCGGTTGCAGGATCCGCTGGCCGAGCTGGTGAAGATCGAGCCGAAATCGATCGGTGTCGGCCAGTACCAGCACGACGTGAACCAGATGCAGCTCGCTCGCACACTGGATGCGGTGGTGGAGGATTGCGTTAACGGTGTCGGTGTCGATGTGAACACGGCGTCCGTTGCGCTGCTGAAGCGCGTGTCCGGCCTGAACCAGACGCTGGCGTCGAACATCGTTGAATTCCGTGACAGGAATGGCGCTTTTCCCAACCGCGAAGCGCTGAAAGCTGTGCCGCGCATGGGTGACAAGACCTTCGAGCAGGCGGCGGGATTCCTGCGCATCACCGGTGGTGACAACCCGCTCGACAAATCTGCCGTGCATCCAGAATCCTACGCGGTGGTGCAGCGTATTGCCGACAAGACCGGTCGTAGCATCGCCAGCCTGATTGGCGACAGCGCTTTCCTGCGCACGCTGAATGCGAAGGATTTCACCTGCGAGACATTCGGCCTGCCGACAGTGCAGGACATCATCCGCGAACTGGACAAGCCGGGCCGCGACCCGCGCCCGGAATTCAGGACCGCAACCTTCAAGGATGGTGTGGAAACCTTGTCGGACCTGAAGCCGGGCATGGTGCTGGAAGGGGCAGTGACCAATGTCGCCAACTTCGGCGCTTTCGTCGATATCGGTGTGCACCAGGACGGCCTGGTGCACATCTCTGCCATCACCAACCGCTTCATCAAGGATCCGCGTGAAGTGGTGAAAGCGGGTGATATCGTGAAAGTGAAGGTGCTGGAAGTGGATGTGGCGCGCAAGCGCATCGCGTTGACGATGCGTCTCGATGACGAGATCGTCCCGAAAGCCGATGGTGGCAAGTCGCCACGGGTTGACCGCAAGAGTAGCGAGCGTTACATGGGGGGCGGCCAGCAGAAACCGGCGGCAGCCACCGGTTCGATGGGCGAGCTGCTCAGAAAGGCCATGGAAGGGAAAGTTCAGCGCTGACCGCAGAAAAAAATACTTTGCGGTTCGCTTGTCGCGCCGGCCGGCGGGCTGCTAGTGTAAACGTGCATTTCCACCACAGCTCCCTGGAGGGGGATCGGATCATGCGCAAACTGTTGGTTCTGTTCCTGACGGTGTTTGCCGTCAGTGCCTGTACTCACGATGACGATTACGACAACCGGCGCGGAGGGGGCTATTACCACGACCGCGACGACTACGGTTACGGCGGCTATTACCCGTATGGCCGTGCCGATTACCCGCGCGACCGCATCTGGATCATCGACGGCTATCGCGGTTGCCGTTACTACAGCTACCAGGGCTATTGTTACCGTTACAAGGAAGACTACTACCGTGCCATCGAGTGGGATCGCAAGCACGGTTATGACGACAACTGGCACAAGAAACGCAAGGCCTGGTGCAACAAGCACGACTGCCGCCGTGACCACGATGACCGCTACGACGATCGCCGCTATGACCGCGATGATCACCGCCGCGAGCCGGTGAAGCGCGGGTTTGCGCCGGTGGCACCGAAGGAACAGTCCGGGCGTGACCAGCATGACTCGCGCGACCGCGACCAGGGCCGTGACCGGGAGCAGGATCGCGGTGGCTGGTGGGGTCGTGAACCGCGCGCTGCCGAACCGGTCGAGCGCAGTAAGGCCCCGACTAGCGGGACCCATATCCGTGAGCGGGAAGACAGCCGCAGCCTGCAGCCGGCGCGCCCGGTCGAGCGCGATAGTGGCACCCTGAACCGTCGTGAGGAGCCTCGCGGTGGCAGCATCGAGCGCAGCAGGCCGGTCGAGCAACCGCAGGCGGAACCTGTGCAACAGCGTGAACGCCAGCAGCGTCGCCAGACGGTGCCCGCTGATGATGGCAGTGGTGCCAGCAGCCAGCCGCGTGAGCGCAAGGGGATGCGCAGCCGGCAGGGCGAAACCGGCAGCACCGAGTAAGCTGTCCGGCTTGCCGCACAGTCCGGTACTGTAAGAAAAAACAGTATCGGGGTGGATCGGCGCGGGAATCCCCGTAGAATAGCCGCGTTCTACGGGGGATCACATGAGCAACACATCTTCGGCTGCCAACAGCTATAACGCAGACGCCATCGAGGTCCTGACCGGCCTCGACCCGGTGCGCAAGCGCCCGGGCATGTACACCGACACGGCGCGTCCCAACCACCTCGCCCAGGAAATCATCGACAACTCGGTCGACGAGGCGTTGGCCGGCTTCGCGAAACAGATCGACGTGATCTTGCACAAGGACGGTTCGCTGTCCTGTGCCGATGACGGTCGCGGCATGCCGGTCGATCTGCACCCGGAGCAGAAGAAGCCCGGTGTCGAGGTCATCCTCACCACGCTGCACGCCGGCGGCAAGTTCTCCAACAAGAACTACCAGTTCTCCGGCGGCCTGCACGGCGTGGGCGTGTCGGTGGTCAATGCCCTGTCGACCGATCTCGAGGTCATCATCAAACGCGATGGCCAGAAGTACCGCATGGCGTTCAAGGACGGCCACCGCGCCAGTGAGCTGGAAGTGCTGGACACGGTGCCGAAGAAACAGACCGGCACCGCCGTGCGTTTCTGGCCGGATGCGCAGTATTTTGATTCGGTGAACTTCTCCGTGCCGCGCCTGCGCCACGTGTTGCGCGCCAAGGCCGTGCTGTGCCCCGGCCTGCGCGTGACCTTCCTCGACGAGAAATCCGGCGAGCGCGATGAGTGGTATTACGAAGATGGCCTGAAAGATTATCTCGCGTCTGCCTGCGCCGGCTGGGAACTGCTGCCTGCCGAGCCGTTCACCGGCAGTTTTGCCGGCACCACCGAGGCGGTGGACTGGGCGGTGCTGTGGTTGCCCGAGGGCGGCGAGCTGCTGGCCGAATCGTATGTGAACCTGATTCCCACGCCGCAGGGTGGCACGCACGTCAACGGCCTGCGCACCGGCCTGCTGGAAGCGCTGCGCGAGTTTTGTGAGTTCAGGAATTTACTTCCGCGAGGCATCAAGCTGGCGCCGGAAGACCTGTGGGAGCGCTGCGCCTACGTGCTGTCATCCAAGCTGGCCGATCCGCAGTTTTCCGGCCAGACCAAGGAGCGCCTGTCGTCGCGCGAGGCGGCGGCGTTTGTGTCCGGTGTGGCGAAAGATTCGTTCAGCCTGTGGCTGAACCAGCATGTGGAAGACGCGGAAAAGCTGGCGCAGTTCTGCATCAGCAATGCCGGCAAGCGCCTGCGCGCCGGCAAGAAGATCGAGCGCAAGAAAATCACTCAGGGGCCGGCGTTGCCTGGCAAGCTGGCCGACTGTTCCGGCAGTGATGTCACGCGCGGTGAACTGTTTCTGGTGGAAGGCGATTCTGCCGGCGGCTCGGCCAAGCAGGCGCGCGACCGCGAGTTCCAGGCGATCATGCCGCT
>CALMIC010000156.1 GCA_937864065.1 uncultured Cellvibrionales bacterium
CTCAACCCCGCCAGCTACGAAAGTCACCGATGAACCGGACAGTGTGTAGGTTCCCGCGAAATCACGCAATTCAAGATCGTCACTCACCGTATTCTGCACCCAGGAAAATGGCCCATAAGGACCCGTGTAATAATTCGGGGTACCACTGTGCAAGACCGAGAACGAACTCGTAATCACATTGGATTCAAGAATCTGGGAAGACAAACTACCCGATCCCGTCACAACACCACCTGCCTCAAACGTTATTGAACCCAGCGTGGAGCCCGCAGAAGACGAAGCAACACCGTTACCAAAATCCTCAAACTCGCCTTCCATCGCAACAAAGTCGTAAGTGCCGAGAATGGCCTGCGCTGGCGGTTTGGGCTGCAACGCAACCAACTGGGCTTGCAACTGGGCAATCTGGCTTTGCAGTTCAGAAAAATTGGCATTGACCTGATCAGCATCAGCCGTGTTGCCATTGGTAAACGTGTGTGGAACAGGCGAACCCGGCGCACCTGCGCTGGCAGGCAGCGCAACAGACATTGCCGCACAGACAATAACAACACCCTTCAACGCAGCCTGGCATTGGTCATGTAAAGACATACAAATTCTCCGGTTTTCTGAACAATTGAGTGCTTTTCATGTTATTCCTTACCCGGCATCCTTTCCTGCTATACATCAATAAAAAGCGTTCTGAGGGCCACAAAAAAGCCCGCACGAGGCGGGCTTTTCCGGTCGAACGAGATGAGATGACTCAGATGCGTTCGATGATGGTGCCAGTACCGATTGAAGCGCCACAGCACATGGTGATCAGTGCGGTGGTCTTGTCGGAACGCTCCAGTTCGTGCAGCGCGGTACAGATCAGGCGCGCGCCGGTGGAACCGACCGGGTGGCCGAGGGCGATGGCGCCGCCGTTCACGTTGACCTTGCTCATGTCGGCGTTGAACACACGCTGCCAGCTCAGTACCACAGCCGCGAACGCTTCGTTGATCTCGACCAGGTCGATATCGTTCAGGTTCATGCCGGTTTTCTTGAACAGCAGTTCGGTGGCATTGACCGGGCCATCCAGCAGGTAATACGGGTCGGTACCCGCCACCACGCCGGTGATGATGCGGGCACGCGGCTTCAGGCCACGGCGCAGCGCTTCTTCCTTGCTCATCCACAACACGGCTGCAGAACCGTCGGAAATCTGTGAGGAGTTGCCGGCAGTGTGGATACCACCTTCGGCAACAGTGCGCAGGTTGGCCAAGCCTTCCATTGTGGTCTCGCGCAGGCCCTGGTCGCGGGTGACGAGTTTGGTCTGACCGTTCGGCTTGCCGTCTTCACCGAAAGCCGGTGCTTCCACTTTCAGCACTTCGCGATCAAAGCGGCCTTCGGCCCAGGCCTGCTGCGCTTTCTTCTGCGAGATGAAACCGAGTTCGTCGGCGTCCTGGCGGGTAATGCCGCGCAGCTTGGCGATGCGCTCGGCGGAGGCGAACTGGTCCGGCGTTGAATCCCACGGCCAGCTCTGCGGCTGGAAGAAGCCCGGGCCGTTGTAGACGTTGGCGCCCATCGGCACCCGGCTCATCGCTTCCACACCACAGGCGATGCCGATGTTGATCTGGCCGGACTGGATCAGTGACGACACGATGTGGTTGGCAGCCTGGGCAGAACCGCACTGGGTGTCGACGGAGCAGGCACCGGCGGTGTAATCCTTGCCGATAGAAAGCCACGCGTTGCGGGTCACGTTGCCGGCCTGCTCGCCCGCCTGGGTCACGCAGCCACCGTACAGCTGGTCGACGTCTTCCATCGCCACACCGGCCTTCTCCAGCACGCCTTTCATCGACAGCGCCAGCAATTCGGTGGCGTGGAAACCGTGCAGGTCACCGACGATCGCCTTGCCGCGGGCAATCGGGGTGCGCACCGCTTCAACAATGACTGCTTCTCTCATGGTCATGGAATGACTCCTCAGGGTGGGTAAATAGCCGGATTGCGCGGTATACAGGGCATGGCCAGCTGGCTAACATAGCGCCGCTTCCGCCATTGCCCCCGCAAAACAGGGGCACATTGTAGGCGCTGAACCCTCCCCCTACCAGCTCCAGTCACCTAAGGAGATTACCTGATGAAGCAATTCCGCTATGACGACATCGACGGCCTGCAAAGCCTGGTCAGCAGCGAATTCGGCCCGTGGTCGAACGAAGTCGAGATCACCCAGGACATGGTCAACCAGTTCGCCACCCTGACCGGCGATGACTACTGGCTGCACACCGACCCGGCGCGCTGCCAGAAGGAAAGCCCGTTCGGCACCACCATCGCCCACGGTTTCCTGACCCTGGTGCTGCTGCCGAAGATGCGCACCGAGCAGACCTGGGAAGTGACCGGCTTCAACCACATGATGAACTACGGCTCCAACAAGCTGCGCTTCACCGGTGCCGTGCCGGTGGGTAGCAAGGTGCACGCCCGTTCGCGCGTGGCCTCGGTGGAGAAAACGCCGAAAGGCCAGACCTGCGTGACGATGGAACAGCACATCCATGTCGTCGGCCAGGAGCGCCCGGCCGTGATCTATGAACTGATGTTCATGTACATGTAAGCACCTGCCCTTCCGCGCCGTGAGCCGGCATACTGTTGCCAGTCGGCTCACGGCAAGGATCCCCCCATGAACTACCTGCTCCCCCTTTCCATCATCGCCATCGGCGTGCTGTTGCTGCTCGGCAACCTCGAGATCCTGTCGATCAGCCAGATATGGGATTTCCTGCTGACCTGGTGGCCAGCCATCATCATCCTGTGGGGCGTGCACATGCTGGTGACCGACATCGACCGGCGCAAGGCGGCCAAACGCGGCGACCAGCCACCACCGTCTGTCGGACCCTGAGCACAACCCATGCGACCGGCGCAGGCCGACACGCGCGCTGCCAGCCCGCTGCTGTGGCTGGCTATCGCCTTGCCGGTAGCCGTGCATGGCCTGCTACTGTGGCAGTACACTGTCAACGCGCCACGCCTGGATGACTTCGCCGAAATCCTGACTTTCCTGCCCGACTGGCACGCCGCCGGCAGTCTGCAGGAACAGCTGGCGGTATTGTTCCGCGATTACCAGAACCACCGCTATGTGCTGTACCACGCCCTGCTACTGGCATTTGGCGGCATAGATTTCCGCACGGCCGCCATCGCCGGCAACCTCGCCCTGCCACTGCTGGCCGGCCTGCTGCTGTGGTTGTCGCGCCGGCACCCGCAGCGCCTCGAGCTCTGGCTGGTCACGCCACTGCTGGTGTTCAACCTGCAGGCGTGGCGCGCGATGTTCTGGGGGCCGCTCGGCACCACGAACCTGCTCTACCCGGCGATTGGCCTGCTGGCCTGCTGGCTGGCCACGCTCGGTGCACGCGGCGTGCTCGCCGCCGCCGTGACGGCCTTGCTGCTGACGCTGTCGCACGGCAGCGGGCCGCTGCTGTTCCCGGTGATTGCCGCCTACCTGTGGCTGCAACGCCAGCGGCAAGCGCCAGTGGTACTCACCGGCTGGCTGGCACTGACCGCCGTAGTCTTCACCCTGTATTTCCTGGTATTCCCGCTGCGCAGCGAGGCCGGCTACAGCAGCGTCGGCACCGCCGAACTGCTGGCCAACTTCTTCACCAGGACCGGCACCATGCTGCAGGGTTTCCTGGCCCTGCTCGGCAGCCACCTTCTCTACAACGATGCCAGCCAGCCGTGGAAACACCAGCTGGCCATAGCGCTTGGTGCCACGGAATTGCTCTGGCTCGGCTGGCTGCTGCAGCGCGGCGCCCTGCGCGACAGCCCGGCACTACGGTTGTGGCTGGCATTCCTGCTGCTGGTAGCCGCGAGCATTGCCAGCGGGCGCGTGGCCTATGCCGGTATCGACCAGGCCATGCAGGGCCATTACAAGCTGCTGAACGGCATGCTGCTGTGGCTGGCGATCGCTGCGACGCTGGAACGCTACCCGCGCTGGGCACTGCCCGCCGTGATGCTGGCACTGGCGCTGTATGTCGCCGCACTGGCGATGTTCACAGGGCCAGTGCGGTCACTGCAGCAGGCATTGCACGACGACGTGCAGCAATGGCAACTCACGGGCAAGCTGGCGTTCATCGAAACCCGCCTGTATGTGAAACAGCCGAACCAGAAAATAAAAGCCGCCATCGAGGGCGGCTTCTACGATCCTGCGAACTGACGATTGATGCGTCAGCCCTGCGCTGGCGGCAGGTGTACGCGCATGCCTTCCAGTTCGTGCGTGACGATCACCTGGCAGCCGAGGCGGCTGCTGTCCTTGCGGTACTGGGAGTTCTCCAGCAGGCGCTTTTCGCCTTCCGTCATCGGGTTGACCTTGCCCGCCCAGTCGCCCTCGATGTAGACGTGGCAGGTGCAGCAGGAGCAAATGCCACCACACATACCTTCGATGCCAGGCAGCAGGTTGATGGTGGACCCTTCCATCAGGTTCATGCTCTCCTCGACATCGATCGTGTGTTCGGTGCCGTCGTGTTCAACGTAAGTAATATGTGGCATAACAACCTCTTCTCTTGAAATGAAAAATCAGAACAGTGGCTTTTCGGTGATCTTGCAGGGCTTCACTTCCATGAACTCGATGGCTACGCCTTTCGGGTAGCCAAAGCACATGGCAATCGAGCTGCCGATCACTTCCGGTTTCATGTAACCGTCGAAGGTCTTGCCCTTCTTCTGCCAGTCATGCAGCGCGGCCGACATTTTCTGCGGGTCCCAGCCCAGGCCGAACTCGGTGAACACGGCACCGGGGCTGAACACGGTGACGCCGATGCGGTCTTCCTTCACCTCCTCGCGCAATTCCTTAGAGAAACGGTCGACAGCAGCCTTCGTCGCGGCATAGACCGCCAGATGCGAAATCTCGTTCTCGTGGCGGACGGTGGCCGACGACAGGTTCAGGATCAGGCCGTGGCCGTTGGCGCGCAGCAGCGGGATCGCCGCCTGGCAGCAGAAGACCAGGCCAAGCAGGTTGGTGTTGAGCTGCGCGACGATGTCTTCCTCGGTCATGTGTTCGACCGGATCCGGCCGCGCGATGCCGGCATTGTTGACCAGCCCATCCAGCTTGCCGAAATGCGCGTGCAGTGCGGCAAAGGCGCGCACCACATCGGCTTTTTTCGTCACATCGCAGGCAAAACCCTGCGCGTGCTCGCTGCCGAGCCCGGCCACTGCCTTGTCGAGCACATCCTGCCGGCGACCGAGCAGTGCCACTTTCGCGCCGAGTTTCACCAGCGCCTGTGCAGTAGCGAAGCCGAGGCCTGCGCCGCCGCCGGTGATGGCAATGACTTTGTCTTTGATCAGTTCGGGGTTCATCCTGGGATCGCCACTGTCTTGGTTTGCAAATATTCCTCGAAGCCTTCCTGGCCCATCTCACGTCCGACGCCGCTCTGCTTGTAGCCACCGAAAGGCGCATCCGCCGCGAAGAAGGCCGCGCCATTCACATTCATGGTGCCGGTGCGGATACGGCGCGCCACGCGCAGCGCACGATCCTGGTCTTTCGAGAATACTGCGCCGGACAGGCCATAGATGGAATCGTTGGCAATGCGGATGGCATCCTCTTCGGTGTCATACGGGATGATGCACAGCACGGGACCGAAAATCTCTTCCTGCGCGATGGTCATGTCGTTCGTGACATCAGCAAAGATCGTCGGCGCCACATAATTACCGGCTTCAAGGCCAGACGGCACGATCCCGCCGCACACCAGCCGCGCACCTTCCGCCTTGCCTTTCTCGATATAGTCCAGCACGCGTTGCTGCTGGCGCTTGTTGACCAGCGGCCCCATGAACTGCTCGCGCGACATCGGGTCACCCAGCTTCACGCTTTCGAACACTGACTTCGCCGTTTCCACGACCTGGTCGTAATGCGAACGCGGTGCCAGCAGGCGAGTGGTCAATGCACAACCTTGCCCGGCATTGAAACAGACGCTGATGCACATGAACGAGGCAAAGCCGATATCGGCATCATCAAGGATGATGTGCGCCGACTTGCCGCCGAGTTCGAGGAACACTTTCTTCACGGTCTCGGCGCCGCGCTTCATGATGTGCTTGCCGATGTTGGTCGAACCCGTGAACGACACCACATCGATGCGCGGGTCACCGGTCAGCATGTCGCCCAGCGTCGCGGGATCTTCAGACGTCACGACGTTGAACACGCCAGGGGGAATATCGGTATGCTCGGCCACCATCTTGCCGATGAACGTCGCCGTCCACGGCGTGTCCGGTGCGGGCTTCAGGATCACGGTGCAACCGGCCGCGAGTGCGGGAATCACTTTCGCCAGGTTGATCTGCAGCGGGAAGTTCCACGGCGTGATCGCCGCCACCACGCCGGCCGCTTCCTTCCACACGAGGCGCTTGCTCGGCACACCGACCACATTCACGGTCGGCAGCTCGCGCTCCCATTCGTACTGCTCCATGAAATCGATGGTCCAGTCCATGAAGCCGATCGGGATGTCGGTCTGCGGGCCGTAGGTGAGGCCGAGCGGGCAGCCGATCTCGGCCACCATCTGGTAGCGCAGTTCGTCGGCGTGCGCTTTCATCGCATCGCGCAGCTGCCGCAGGCATTTGGCACGGAAAGCGTGGTTGGTGGACCAGTCGGTTTCATCAAAGGCGCGGCGCGCAGCCGCAATCGCGCGCTCCATGTCCTCCACGCCGGCATCAGCGCAGACACCGGCCACACTGTTATCGGCCGGGTTGATGTTGTTGTAGGTCTTGCCGGAGGCGGCAGGCACCAGCTGCCCATCGATCAGCATGCGGGTCTCGGGATTGATCGGCGGAAAATCCGGGCTGCTCATGGTTTGTCCTCGTTCACGGGGCACACTACAGGGCTGCATACTACCGAGCGGCCGGCAAACTAGTCAAGCAAGCTTTACTTTTTTCCGGGGGGGCTTAAGATAAGGGCTTTCCGATCATCCCCACACCACAGAAGGAAGCCAGCATGAGCACACAAGACGAGCGACGCGCCAGGGGCGTGAAAGCGTTCAATGCCGTTTATGGCAGCATGATGACCGCCCCGGACGAGCCCACCGGCGACGACTTTTTCGAGCTGATGCTGGGCAACCTGTTTGCCGACATCTGGGCGCGCGAAGGCCTTTCGTTACGCGACCGCCGCCTTGTCCTGATGGGCGCTATTGCGGCACAGGGCGAAGCGGATGTCTTCGGCATCCAGGTGGAAACCGGTCTCGGCTCAGGCCACCTCACCGAAGAGCAGGTTAACGAGATGATCCTGCAACTCACCCAGTACATTGGCTATCCCCGCACCACCGCCATTCGCGGGGCAGCCGGCAAGGCCATCCACAACTGGAAGAAGAAGCAGCAGAAAGCAGAAGAGCAGGGCTGATCAGCCCTGCTGCATCAATCCTGTCGCAAAAAACCCAGCACCTTGTGGATGAAGAGATCCGGATCCTCGAGGTGCGGGAAATGCCCGCCGGCGGCCAGTTTCACCAGGCCGCGCAAGTCTTCATGGCACTGGTCGCTGTAGCGGAACAGCTCGGAGCCTGTGCTGCCATCAAGCAGGCCGACGAATACCAGTGAAGGCACCGTCGTCTTGCGACCGAGGATCTCCCAGAACGCCTTGTCAAAGCGGCGAATGAGGCAGCGGTAATAGCCCAGCGCGGCCTGCAGGGAGCCGGGACCAGAGAGTGAGGCCTTCACGCTGTCGAGGTGCGCGGTGCTAGCCGTCCACTGCGGTGACCAGCTGTCATAGAGCCTGTCGATAAAACGGAATTGCCGGCGACTGACTGCCCGCTCCGGCCACCAGGGCAGCTGGAAGAAAAAGATGTACCAGGAGCGGAACAGTTGCGCCAGCGTGAACGGCGCCTTGTGTACGTGCGGCACGCCCGCCACCACCAGCTTGCTGATCCTGTCCGGCGCGAGGTTGGCCGCACCATAGGCTGCCAGCCCGCCCCAGTCATGGCCGATCAGCACCGCACGCTTCTGGCCGTCGGCGTCGGGCCGCGCGAAATGGTCAATCAACGCCAGCACATCCTGCGCCAGTGCCTTGACCGTGTAATCGCCATCGGCCGCTGTGCTGCTCGGGTAGTAGCCGCGCATGAACGGCGCAATCGCGCGATAGCCCTGCGCGGCCAGCTTGTCGAGCAAGGGCAGCCAGGTGGTGGCATTGTCGGGAAAACCGTGCAGGCACAGCGCCAGCGGGCCATCCTGCCCGCGCTCGATATAGGCCAGCTCGACTCCGGGCAGGGTGACGCGCGGCAGCGCAGCGAGATCGATAGCGGGTTCATTCATCATGAGGCGAGGCCGGTCACTGGCATGGGGCGGCTAAGGTAGCCAGCCGTTTCCGAAACTGTCAAGCCTCATAAAGCCGCGCTACGGCGACACTTGCTCCCTCAGCGCACTACCCTTGTAACCGCCATCCACCGGCAGCACGGCTTCTGCGGCATTGCCGGCATCCAGCGGTGCTGCATCGATATAGTCCGGCACGCCGTCGTTGTCGTCGTCAAGATCCTGCAGGTTGTGCTCGGTGTCGCCATCCGTATCGACCCACGGATTCAGCTCGTCAAGGTCATCCGGATCCGTCGGGCGCGTGATGCCATCGTGGTCACTGTCGATGACCATTGTGGAAGCAACGGGCGACAATGCCGTGCCGTTAAACGAGTAACAATGCTGGCCCTGGTGATCCAGGAAACAGAAGCTGGTGTACACCGCCCAGAACTGCACCAGCTGATCAGCGGGAGCCGTTTGCCTGTTGGAGACTGTGACGGTCGGCCCCGTGCAATAGGGGTATCCTGCGGCGTAGAAGTAATTGACCAGCGAAACCGTCACACCTGACACAGAAGGCGTATAGCGATAATCCGTCCTGTTCTGGGAGATATTGTCTATACACCGGGATGTGGTAATCCCATAAACATCTACCGGCGACAGGCTGGTGGATGCGCTACAGCTGCCGCCAATCTCGTCTTTCACGCAACCAGGGCTGATCGCATAATCCGCCACGGCAGGATTGCGGCCACGCGCGACTTCCCAGTTATCCGGCAGCGTATCGCGATCGGTATCAGCGCCATAGCGCGCATCCTCTGGCCAGTCATCACTGCCATTGGCCACACCATCGCCATCCTTGTCGTTGTCGCAGGCATTGCCGATACCATCAGCATCCAGGTCAGCCTGGTCCGCATTGCTTACTAGCGGGCAATTGTCGGGCGCATCCAACAAGCCGTCGTTGTCGTCATCCGGGTCATTCACGTCGCAGAGACTGTCATTATCGGCATTGCCTGTAGACGCGAGTGGATCCAGCGGGCACGCATCGGAACTGTCTGGCACAGTGTCACCATCATCGTCGCTGTCGCAGGCATCCCCCTGACCGTCGCTGTCGGTATCCAGCTGGCTGGCATTGGCATTGAGCGGGCAATTGTCGGCGGCATCCGCTACGGTGTCGTTATCGTCATCCGCGTCGGCATTGTTGCCGGTGCCATCGCCATCCGTATCAACCGACTCGGTCGCATCGAGCGGAAATGCATCTGCGCCATCCAGCACACCATCGTTATCATCATCGGTGTCGCAGGTATTGCCCTTGCCGTCGGCATCGGTATCCAGCTGGCTGACATTGGCAACCGCGGGACAGTTGTCGATGGCATTATTGAAGCCATCGCCGTCGTTGTCATAGGACGCGCTGTCACAGACATCGCCCACGAAATCGCCGTCGCTGTCGAGCTGGTTGGCATTGGCGACGGTGGGACAGTTATCCGATTCGGGCGACTGGCGGAAGTAATCTGGGTGCCGAAACCGGAGCAATTGTAGCCATTAGGGATCGACGTAACCGTGC
>CALMIC010000157.1 GCA_937864065.1 uncultured Cellvibrionales bacterium
GCCAGGTGCGCCGCTTCAACCTGCGCACCGGCGACGAAGTGATCGGCAAGATCCGGCCACCCAAGGAAGGCGAGCGCTATTTCGCGCTGCTCAAAGTCGACACGATCAATGGCGACCGTCCGGAAGGCACCAAGAACAAGGTACTGTTCGAAAACCTGACCCCGCTGTTCCCCAACCAGCGCATGAAGCTGGAATCCGGCAACGGCTCGCGCGAAGACCTGACCGGCCGCATCATCGACCTCATTGCGCCGATCGGCAAAGGCCAGCGAGGCCTCATCGTTGCGCCGCCGAAAGCGGGCAAGACAATCATGATGCAGAACATTGCGCAGGCGATCACACGCAACAATCCCGATTGCCATCTCATCGTGCTACTGATTGACGAGCGCCCAGAGGAAGTGACCGAGATGCAGCGCTCCGTGCGCGGCGAAGTGGTCGCCTCCACCTTCGACGAACCACCGACCCGCCACGTGCAGGTCGCTGAAATGGTTATCGAACGCGCCAAACGCCTTGTCGAACACAAGAAGGATGTGGTCATCCTGCTCGACTCGATCACCCGCCTCGCCCGCGCCTACAACACGACCGTGCCATCTTCAGGCAAGGTCCTGACCGGCGGCGTCGACGCCCATGCACTGGAACGCCCCAAGCGCTTCTTCGGCGCTGCCCGCAATATCGAGCATGGCGGTTCGCTGACGATCATCGCCACCTCACTGATCGACACCGGCTCGAAGATGGACGAGGTCATCTATGAGGAGTTCAAGGGCACCGGCAATATGGAACTGCACCTTGACCGCAAGATTGCCGAAAAGCGCATCTACCCGGCCATCAATATCCGTCGTTCCGGCACGCGCCGCGAAGAGCTGCTGATGGGCGAGGACGAGATGCAGAAAGCCTGGATCCTGCGCAAGCTGCTGCACGACATGGAAGACACTGCTGCCACCGAATTCCTGGTCGACAAGCTGAAAGACTTCAAGACCAATGAGGAATTCTTTGCCTCGATGAAACGCAAGTAAACCCCGGCCATGAAACTCAAGGACCTGCGGGCATTTATCAGTTTCCTTGAACAGCGCGGTGAGCTGAAGCGCATCCGCGCCGAGGTGGATCCTCACCTCGAGATGACGGAAATCTGCGACAGGGTCTTGCGCGCCGGCGGCCCCGCGTTGCTGTTTGAGAACGTCAAGGGCTACAACATACCGGTACTCGCGAACCTGTTCGGCACAGAGCAGCGCGTCGCGCTAGGCATGGGGCGCGAATCCGTGGCTGACCTGCGCGATGTCGGCAAACTGCTCGCCTACCTGAAGGAACCCGAGCCACCAAAAGGTTTTCGCGACCTGATCGGCCAGCTGCCGACACTGAAGCAGGTGCTCAACATGGCACCGAAAGTGCTGCGCAGCGCCGCTTGCCAGGAGCATATCCTCGAAGGCGATTCCGTCGATCTCGATCGGCTGCCAATCCAGACCTGCTGGCCTGGCGATGCGGCACCGCTCATCACCTGGCCCCTGGTCATCACGCGCGGCCCACACAAGGAGCGCCAGAACCTCGGTATCTACCGCATGCAGAAAATCGGCCGCAACCGGCTGATCATGCGCTGGCTGTCACACCGCGGCGGCGCACTGGATTTCCGCGAGTGGCAACTAAATTATCCCGGGCAGCCATTTCCGGTTTCCGTCGCCCTTGGCGCCGACCCGGCCACCATTCTCGGTGCCGTGACCCCGGTGCCGGACACACTGTCCGAATACGCATTCGCCGGATTGTTGCGCGGAGAGAAGACGGAAGTCGTCAAAAGCATTGGCAATGACCTGCACGTGCCAGCCAGCGCGGAATTCATCCTTGAAGGAGTGATCCATCCCGGCGACATGGCCGATGAAGGGCCTTTCGGCGACCACACCGGTTACTACAACGAAGTGGACAGCTTCCCGGTATTCACCGTCGAGCGCATCACCCACTGCAGCAACCCGATCTACCACAGCACCTACACCGGCAGGCCACCTGATGAGCCGGCAGTACTCGGCGTGGCGCTGAACGAGGTATTCGTACCGCTGCTGCAGAAGCAGTTCCCGGAAATCACCGATTTCTACCTGCCACCCGAAGGCTGCTCTTACCGGCTCGCGGTGGTCACGATGAAGAAACAGTATCCCGGCCATGCCAAGCGCGTGATGATGGGCGTCTGGAGCTTCCTGCGCCAGTTCATGTACACCAAGTTCGTCATCGTCACTGACGACGACATCAATGCGCGCGACTGGAAGGATGTTATCTGGGCCATCACCACCCGCATGGATCCGGCACGCGACACGGTGCTGGTCGATAACACGCCGATCGATTACCTGGATTTTGCCTCGCCGGTTTCCGGCCTTGGCTCCAAGATGGGGCTGGATGCCACCCACAAGTGGCCGGGCGAAACCGCCCGCGAGTGGGGCCGGCCCATTGTAATGGATGGCGATGTGAAACAGCGCATTGATGCCATCTGGCGGACACTCGGCATCGACTGAACATTCACCTGAGACCTGCACATGACCACAGACACTGAACACCTCGCCATCCGCGCCAACATCAACTCGGTCACGCTCGCCATGAAAGGCGACCGAGAAGGCTGGCTCGCACTTTATGCCGATGACGCCATCGTGCAGGATCCGGTCGGCAAGTCCCCTTTCGATGCCAGCGGCGAAGGCCATCGCGGCAAGGCCGCCATCGGGAAATTCTGGGATACCGTCATCGGCCCCTCCCGGCTGACGATCAATGTGCACAAACGCATCCCGAGCGGCGATCGCGCCTGCGCCGTGCTGCAAACCGCGATCAACGACATGGGCAAGGGCAAGACGGAAGTCGAGATGATTGCCGTCTACGAGGTGAACGACGACGGCAAGATCGTGCGCATGAGCGCTTTCTGGAGCTGGGCGGACATGGAATCCCAGCTAAAAAAGCTCGGCTTCATGTAATCAGGCCCGCAGCGGATGGATGCGATTACTCGCCGTAATCGCGTTCATACTGCGCACGCACCGAGCTGAAAGCCATGCGCAAGCGCAACGGATCGAACGGCGGCCGGAACAGGCCGTGGTAATCACCACGAGGATTGATCACCGTGATATTGCCGCTGTGCTCCACCAGATAGTTGCCATCCTCAAGCGGCACTTTGGTGAAGCCGGCATTTAGGTCACCGGTTAATTTCACCAGCTCCATGAAGTCACCGGTCACACCCTTGAACGCCGGATTGAAATAAGCCACATAATCACGCAATTTTTCCGGCGTGTCCCGCGCCGGATCAACCGACACCAGCACGACCTGGACATCTGCCGCTTCACCTTTTTTTTCCAGCTCCTGATAGAACTTGTTCAGTATGCCCATCGTGGTCGGGCAGATATCCGGGCAATAGGTGAAGCCGAAAAAAACCAGTGTCCATTTCCCGGTCAGCGACTGCTTGTTGAACGGCTTGCCATACTGGTCAACAAGCACCGGATCCCGGAAAATCCGCGGCTTGTCAAAAAACATGCCACCATAGGTTTCCATCTTTTCCTTGCTGAAAATCACCGGCTTGAGCATGCGATGCACAAAGCCACCCACCAGCAAAGACATGAAAACAACAATAATGCCTACCGTCAGCCGGACTCGCAATTTCTCATTCATGGGGCAAGCCTCAAGGCAATATTGTCAGCACCTGTGCTTTGGGCAGCAAGTAATGGTCGAGCAGCATGACGACAAACAGCGCCATCAGGTAGATGATCGAGTACTTGAAAGTCTCCATGCCGGCTTTCGGCTTGTTCCGGTAGAGCTGGATCGACCAATACAGGAAACCTGCCCCGAGAACCAGGGCTCCCACAAGGTAGAGCCAACCGAACATGTGTGTAGCAAACGGCAGCAAGGTAATGGCAATCAGGATCAGTGTGTACAGGATCACATGCAGTGCTGTCAGCTTGATGCCATGGGTGACCGGCATCATGGGAATTTCCGCATTGGCATAATCATCGCGGCGGTGGATAGCCAGCGCCCAGAAATGCGGGGGCGTCCAGGCAAAAATGACCAGCACTAGCAACAAGGCATTGTGGTGGATATGGTTGGTCACAGCCGTCCAGCCGAGCAACGGTGGCACCGCGCCTGCCAGCCCTCCGATCACGATATTTTGCGGCGTGGCGCGTTTCAGGAAGCCGGTATAAATGAACGCGTAACCGATCAGCGCCGCGACAGTCAGCCACATCGTCAGGTCATTGGTGAAAACCTTCAACACCACCATACCGGCAGCGGCCAGCAAACAGGCAAAGGCCAGTGCCTGCAGGTTGCTGATCCTGCCTTGTGCCACCGGCCGGTTAATCGTGCGCGCCATTTTCAGGTCAATGTGACGATCCACCATATGGTTCACGGTAGCTGCCGACGCGGCACACAAGGCAATCCCGAGATTGCCAAAGATCAGGATCTGCCACGGAACCATACCCGGCACTGCCAGCAACATGCCGATCACTGACGTCAGGATCATCAGCGCAACAACGTTGGGCTTGCACAATTCAAGATAGTCGCGCCACAGCGCACGACCTTGGGCCACTGCTTCACTCATAACAATCCTGTACCCCATGCGAGCGAACAGTTTTCATGATTGCCCTGCCGCAGTCATGATCCTGTGATTGATAGTCACCAGCACCAACAGCAACATGGCCCCCACTGCATTGTGGGCAACCGCAACCATCAGCGGCAACGCAAAATAGACATTACTGATACCCAGTGACAGCTGTAAAAACAATACCATACCAAGCACCTTGGCCATGCGCATGACCTTCGTCTCAACGGTTCGCAGCATCTTCACCATCAGCAGTAACAACACCACAGTAACAAGCAGCGCACCAACCCTGTGGCTGAAATGGATGGCCGTCCGGGCTTCATTGTCCAGCTGGCCGCCGAGGTAATTCGGACCGATATGCTGGAATATATTGAACCCCGATGCGAAATCCATAGGCGGCAACCACTCGTTGTGGCAAGTCGGCAAGTCCGCGCAGGCCAGTGCCGCATAGTTCGATGTTGTCCAGCCCCCCAAGGCAATCTGCATGACAACAACCAGTAATCCTGCCATGGCCAGACCGCGCAAGCGGGTTACAGCCACCAATGCCGGTTGGGCAAACTGCCAGCGCAAATTACCCAGGCGCTGGATCAGTAGCCAGAGCAAGGACAATGTTGTGAAACCACCCAGGAGATGCGCGGTAACGACTTGCGGCCACAGCAACAAGGTGACCGTCCACATGCCGAACAATCCCTGCAGGATGACAAACCCCAGCATGAACAGCGGCAATTTCAGCGGCTGGCCCTCGCTATGCCGGTGCCGGAAGCAGATCACCACCAGACCGATCATGAGCAATCCCAGGCTGGAGGCAAAGATGCGGTGTATCTGCTCCGGCCAGGTCTTGTCAGTCTCGACCGGGGTCTCGGCAAAAGCCTGGTTGGCGGCGTGGATTTCTTCTGGCGTGTTCGGCACCCAGTAATGGCCATAACAGGTAGGCCAGTCCGGACAACCGAGGCCGGCATGCACAAGGCGCGTAAACGCTCCCAGCACAACCACAATGACGGCAACACAGAAAGCAAAAACTGCCAGATAAAAGCCCGCCTTGCGCTGCATGTTCATTCAACCCCTTTCAACAGGAATTTCATATCGGTGATCACATCCTTGTAGGTATCACCGGCATCGTAATACATCATGACGAACCCCCTCGGATCAACGAGATGGAAACGCGCCTTCTGCAGGCTGGCAGCACCCTCCACCGACTGCTGCAGCAATTGTTGCCACTGGCCTGGTTGGACATACAGCAGCTGCAAACCTTGCTGTTCCCTGGCCAACCACTCGCTTGTCCCTGCATCTATTTGCCCTTCGGTCACAAGCCAGACGCGGCGGATATTGTTCTGGTATTTGCCCAGTGCTACATGGGTCTGGCGAATTTCCCAGAATTCCTTGCGGCAAGCCTCATCGCAGGCTGCCGGATGTGCAATCAGGAAGATCCACACCTGCGGTTTGGTGGATTCCAGTCGAACCAGCGCGCCCTGTTGATCTCGCAGCCCGAGGTCATTCACCTGCACGGGAGGCACAATCAGCGTTCCCCTGTTGCGGGTACCCTCAGGCATACCGATCCGCGTGTAGAAAACAAAGGTCGCCAGTAACACGACGCCGATCGGCATCAGCATCAACAACAGCAACTGGTAGCGAGAGCGCACTGCGTTAACCGGCGCAGAATTTTCAGCCATGGACATTATCTCCAGATTCTTCAGGCCGGTCTCGCCGGCGATAACCGAACACCAGGTAACACACCAGCAGGGCTGCGGACATGGCAAACCACTGGATGGCATAGGCAACATTCTTTTCGGGCGCGATGTTGACCACAG
>CALMIC010000158.1 GCA_937864065.1 uncultured Cellvibrionales bacterium
GACGCAGATGGGCTGGTTTTTCACCAAGGCGGCACTGCTGACGTTCGGCGGCGCCTACGCGGTGTTGCCGTATGTGTACCAGGGCGCGGTATCGCATTACAGCTGGGTGACACCGGCGCAGATGATCGACGGCCTCGCACTCGGCGAAACCACACCGGGGCCGCTGATCATGGTGGTCGCGTTTGTCGGTTTTGTCGGCGGTTATGTGCAAGCCGTGTTCGGCCCGGACAACCTGTTTCTCGCCGGCGCTGTCGCCGCGACACTGGTGACATGGTTCACCTTCCTGCCGTCATTCCTGTTCATCCTCGCCGGCGGGCCGCTGGTGGAATCCACGCACAATGACCTGCACTTCACCGCACCGCTCACCGCGATCACTGCCGCTGTGGTCAGCGTCATCCTGAACCTCGCGCTGTTCTTCGGCTACCACGTGTTGTGGCCGCAGGGCTTTGCCGGCACGTTTGACTGGCCATCGGCCGTCATCGCCATCGCGGCCGCGGTCGCGCTGTTCCGCTATAAACGCGGGGTGATGGAAGTGATCGCCGCCTGTGCGCTGGCCGGCCTGTTGCTGCACTGACAAGCACACCGTAAATGGCCATAATACCGGCTCACCCATTGCCCGTTGCCCGCCCATGACACCACTGATCCGCAAAGCCCTGTTGGCCCTGCTGCTGCTTGCCATAGCCGGCGGTGCTTATGTCGGCTGGCAACAACTGCGCCAGCCGGGCGACGAGGACAGCCTCGCCAGCGGCAATGGCCGTATCGAGGCCACCGAGATCGACATCGCGACCAAGCTCGGCGGCCGCGTCGATGATGTGCTGGTCAGCGAGGGCGAATACGTGGCCGAGGGCCAACCGCTGGTGCGCATGCAGGTGGACAGCCTGCAGGCCCAGCGCGACGAGGCGCAAGCCGGCCTGCAACAGGCGCGCGAGGCCGTGGCCGGTGCCGAGGCCCAGGTGGCCCTGCGCGAGAGCGATCACCAGGCCGCCCTGGCGCAGGTGACGCTGCGCGAGAGCGAGCGCGATGCGGCCAACCGGCGCCTGGCGCGCTCCGAATCGCTGGCGGCGAAACAGATGCTCGCCCGGCAAACGCTGGACGACGACCGCACCGCCTTGCGCAATACCGAGGCCGCACTGGCGGCCGCCCGAGCCCAGGCCGAAGCGGCGCGCGCCGCCATCACCGCCGCCCGCACCCAGGTGACGCAGGCGCAATCGGCCATTGCTGCGGCCGAGGCGGCCATCGCCCGCATCGAGGTCGAGATCAATGACACGCTGCTGCGCGCCCCGCGCGAGGGCCGCGTGCAGTACCTGGTCGCCAGGCCGGGCGAGGTGCTCGGCGGCGGCGGCAAGGTGCTCAACCTAGTCGACCTGACCGACGTCTACATGACCTTCTTCCTGCCGGAGACCGTCGCCGGCCGCGTGGCGATCGGCAGCGAGGCGCGCATCGTGCTCGACGCCGCCCCGGACATGGTGATCCCTGCGGCGATCTCGTTCGTCGCCAGCACCGCCCAGTTCACGCCGAAAACGGTCGAGACGGCCAGCGAACGGCAGAAGCTGATGTTCCGTGTGAAAGCGCAGATCGACCGCGGCCTGCTGCTGCAGCACCTGGACCAGGTCAAGACCGGCTTGCCCGGCGTGGCCTGGGTGAAGCTCGACCCTGACGCGCCGTGGCCGGCCCGGCTGGCGGTGCAGGCCGAACGGGAATGACCGACAACACGCTGGCACCGGTCGCGCGGCTGCAGGATGTGCGGCTGCGCTACGGCAAGGTGACGGCACTCGACGGCATCACGCTCGACATCCCCGCCGGCTGCATGGCCGGCCTCATCGGCCCGGACGGGGTCGGCAAGTCCAGCCTGCTGGCGCTGGTCGCCGGGGCGCGCATCATCCAGCAGGGGCAGGTGACCACGCTCGGTGGCGACATGCGCGATGCCGGCCACCGCCGCGCAGCCTGCCCGCGTATCGCCTACATGCCGCAGGGGCTGGGCCGCAACCTGTATCCGACGCTGTCGGTCGAGGAAAACCTGCAGTTCTTCGCCCGCCTGTTCGGCCACGGCGCGGCCGAGCGCCGCCGCCGCATCGACGAGCTGACCCGGGCCACGGGCCTGTATCCGTTCCTGTCGCGCCCGGCCGGCAAGCTCTCGGGCGGCATGAAGCAGAAGCTCGGGCTGTGCTGCGCGCTGATCCACGACCCCGACCTGCTGCTGCTCGACGAGCCGACCACCGGCGTCGACCCGCTGGCGCGGGCGCAGTTCTGGGACCTGATCGCGCGGATCCGGCGGCAGAGCCCGGAGATGAGCGTGGTCGTGGCCACCGCCTACATGGACGAGGCGCAGCGCTTCGACTGGCTGGTGGCGATGGACGACGGCAAGGTGCTGGCCACCGGCACGCCGGCCGAACTGCTGGCGCGGACCGGCTCGGCTTCGCTGGAAGAGGCCTTCATCGCCCTGTTGCCGGAAGAAAAAACCCGCGACCACCAGCCGGTCGTGATCCCGCCATTGAGCGGCGATGACGGCGACATCGCCATCGAGGCCCAGGATCTGACCATGCGCTTCGGCGACTTCGTGGCGGTCGATCATGTGTCCTTCCGCATCCGCCGCGGCGAGATCTTCGGCTTCCTCGGCTCCAACGGCTGCGGCAAGTCGACCACGATGAAGATGCTGACCGGCCTGCTGCCGGCCAGCGAGGGCCGCGCCTGGCTGTTCGGCAACGAGGTCGACCCGCACGACATCGACACCCGCCGCCGGGTGGGCTACATGTCACAGGCGTTCTCGCTGTACTCCGAACTGACCGTGCAGCAGAACCTGGTGTTGCATGCGCGCCTGTTCAAGGTGCCCGAGGACGACATCCCGGCGCGGGTGCAGGAGATGGTCGAACGCTTCGGCCTGGAGGCGGTCGTGCACAGCCTGCCCGCCAGCCTGCCGATGGGCGTGCGCCAGCGCCTGTCGCTGGCGGTGGCGATGGTGCACAAGCCGGAGCTGCTCATCCTCGACGAGCCGACCTCGGGCGTGGACCCGGTCGCGCGCGATGCGTTCTGGCGCCTGCTGGTGGAGCTGTCGCGGCGCGACCGGGTGACGATCTTCATCTCCACCCACTTCATGAACGAGGCCGAGCGCTGCGACCGCATGTCGATGATGCATGCGGGCAAGGTGCTCGACAGCGATGCCCCGGCCGCGCTGGTGGCCAAGCGCGGTGCGCAGACACTGGAAGAGGCCTTCATCGGCTATCTGGTCGAGGCCGGCGGCGGCACGCCCGGGCAGACCGGCGACGACGCGGCGCCCGCGCAGCCCCGCGCCGATGGCCATCGCGACGCCCGTCGCAAGCCTTTCAGCCTGCAGCGCATGATCAGCTGCGTCTGGCGCGAGTCGCTGGAGCTGCGCCGCGACCCGGTGCGCGCCACGCTGGCCCTGGTGGGCTCGCTGATCCTGATGTTCGTGATGGGCTACGGCATCAGCCTGGACGTGGAGGACCTGCGCTTTGCCGTGCTGGACCGCGACCAGACCACCATCAGCCGCAGCTATGCGATGAGCCTGTCGGGCTCGCGCTACTTCATCGAGCAGCCGCCGCTGACCGACTACGACGCACTGGACCGCCGCATGCGCAGCGGCGAGCTGACCCTGGCCATCGAGATCCCCCCGGGCTTTGCGCGCGATGTGCTGCGCGGCGGCTCCGTGCAGGTGGGCGCCTGGTTCGACGGCGCCATGCCCACGCGCGCCGAGACCGTGCGCGGCTACCTGCAGGGCATCCACCAGCACTGGCTGACCGAGCAGGCGCGCGAGCGCCTGGGCGTGGCGCCGGCCGGCCTCATCGACATCCAGACGCGCTTTCGCTACAACCCCGACGTGCGCAGCCTGCCGGCCATGGTGCC
>CALMIC010000159.1 GCA_937864065.1 uncultured Cellvibrionales bacterium
GCACCTTGCCGGCACAGGCGTCGATGACCTGCGGCACCAGCAGCGTGGTCGGCACGGCACCGGTATGGCCGCCGCCTTCGCCGCCCTGGATTGTCACTGCGTCAGCACCCATCTCGATCGCCTTGGCCGCGTGCTTGGGCAGGCCGATGGTCGGCATGCAGATCACGCCGGCATCCTTCAGTTTCTTCACCATCTCCTTGCCGGGCGAGCGCGAGTAGCTGACCGCGCGCACGCCGTGGCGCACCACCATGTCGACGATCTGCGGCGCATTCGGCTGGTACATGTGGAAATTGACGCCGAACGGCTTGCTGGTCAGCTCCTTGGTCTTCAGGATCGCCGCTTCCATCTGCTCGGGCGGGATGGTCGCGCCGGCGAGGAAGCCGAAACCGCCGGCGTTGCAGGTGCCGGCCACCAGGCGCGGGTCGGCTACCCAGCCCATCGCCGTCTGGATGATCGGGTACTGGCAGCCGAGCAGGTCGGTGATACGGGTATTCAGCGAGACAGTCATGGGCGGCTTCCGGCGACGGGATATAAAGGGGAGCGGCATGCTAAGAGCCGCCGCCGCGCCCTGTCAATTCAGTGCTGCCGGTGCCGGGATCAGGCGGCGCGCTTGAGCCGGAAGGGGATGGCCGACTTCGGTGTGAAGGAGCCGAGGCCGATGCGCGACTTGTCCAGCGCCGGCATGCGGGTCTCCTGCAGGTGGATGTCGCACCAGTTCAGCAACAGCGCGGTGATGACCTTGAACTCGTTGCGGGCGAAATGGCGGCCGGGGCACATCGACAGGCCGACCCCGAAAGGGATCAGCGCATATTTGAGCGGTTCGCCCTGGTAGGCGAAGCTGTTCGGCTTCTGCTTGCCGAGGAAACGGTCCCAACGGAATTCAGCCGGCTGCTCGAAAATGTCCGGGTGCATGTGCAGGTAGCGCGGGTAGATCGCGGCAAACTGGCCCTGCTTCAGGTGGGCGGTGCCGCCGCTGACCAGCTCGATGTCGAGGTCCTGCGTGGCCTGGCGCATCGGCAGCGGTGCCGACACCAGGCGCAGGGTTTCCGAGATGCAGCTGTCGAGTTTTTCCATGCGGTTCAGCACGTCTGCCGTGAGGTAGGGGGTGCCGCGCGGCGACAGCTTGTCGGAGGTGGCCAGCACACTGCGCACTTCCTCCTCGATGATTTTCTTCACCACCGGGTCGCGCAGGATGAAGAACAGCGTGAAGAAAGCGACCACGGCGGTGTTGGCCTGCGCCGCCCACAGCAGCGACGAATCGGTCTTCGGCAGTTCCTCGCTGGCGCGGTAGTCGATGCCCGCGAAATAGCTGAAGCGCTCGTCCATCAACCGGCACTGGCCCTCGCGCGGGAAGCCGAGCGGGCTGGCGAGACCCGCCAGCGCCTTGCGCACGCCGGGCAGCAGCCACTTCGGCACCCCGCCAACGAGCAGCGGGAAGTATTTGTCGACGACCTTGAAATCTTCCAGCAGTTGCGGCGAGGCCACGCCTTCGCCGAACAACGCGTCACTGCCGGCCATGAAAATCAGTTCAAGGGCGTAGTCGAACAGGCTGCCGCTGAAGCCGTCGCGGTGGCGTGGGTCCAGCAGGATCTCCTCCAGCTTGTCCTGCATGCGTTCGGTCAGCGGACCGAGTTCGTCACCCATCATGAAACGCTGGTTCATGTGGGTGACGTGCTCGACATCGACCTTGTCCTGCAGGTGCTGCTTGTCGAAACCGAACACCGGCGCGGCGATGTCGAGCGAGATGTCTTCCGAGCGCAAATGCTTCGACTGCCGGATGAAGGCGGGATAGTCGCGCGGGTTCACGAAGAAGGTGCAGTGCTTGCCGGCCAGGTTCAGCTCGAAGACATCGCCGTACTGGCGCTGGCAATCCTGCATCAGGCGGTCGGCATCGCGGCCAAAGGCGAGGCCGTGGCCGAAATAAGGCATGAAGGCGGGAACGCGCGGGATGGCGGTGTCAGTCATGGGAAAACGGTGCTCAGGGACTTTCCACGATGCTGTGCGTACCGGGGTGAGCTGTCAATTGCGGTAACATGAAAAAACTCCGTCACTACGAGCAATGTTGTGTACAAGACCAGCCTGATCCTGTTCCGGCGCGACCTGCGCCTGCATGACAACAGTGCGCTGAATGCAGCCTTGCGCCAGTCGCGGGCGGTGCTGCCCTGTTTCATCCTGGATCGCCGGCTGCTCGCGCAACTCGGCAGCGACTGGCCGCGCGTGCGTTACCTGCTCGCGGCCTTGCAGGAACTCGATACAGCCTTGCGCGAACGCGGTACGCGGCTGCACGTGGTGTATGCGGAGCCGGCCGATGGCCTGGGGCAACTGTTGCAGGCAAGCGGTGCGCAGGCGGTGTTCTGTCACGGCGATGCCGGGCCGTATGCCGTGCGCCGCGATGCCGCATTGCGTGCCGCCTGCGACGCGCGCGGGGTGGCTTTCCGTCCAGTCGATGACATCACGCTGCATCCGCCAGCGCAGACACTGAAAGCCGATGGTGCGCCTTACACCGTGTTCACGCCGTTCTTCCGCCGCGCCGCACAGTTGCCGGTGCACAAGCCGCAGCGGCTGGCCAATGGCGAGTGGCTCAGGCTCGACGATGCTGCGCTGGATCTGGCGTATCACCTGCGCGCAGCGCAGCTGGTGTTGCCCGGTGATACCTCGCCAGCCGCCGAAGCGCGCGCCGCCCTGCAGGCTCTGGGCCGGCTGCAACATTACGACGAACAACGCGACTTGCCTGCCGTTGACGGCACCAGCCGGCTGTCGGTGCTGCTGCGTTTCGGCATCGTGTCGGTGCGCGAAGCCTGGTGGGCGATCGCGCAAGCCCTTGGCAATGAACATGCGTTGTTGCGCCAGCTGTACTGGCGCGATTTCTTTTTCTCGATTGCGCGCTATTTCCCGCGCGTGTTCAGTGGCTGTTTCCACCAGCAATACAACCGGCTGTGCTGGCCGGATAACGCGTTGCTGTTGCAGGCGTGGCGCGCAGGGCGCACGGGGTTCCCGATCGTGGATGCCGGCTTGCGTGAACTGCGCGCGACCGGATACATGCACAACCGCGTGCGCATGATTGCTGCGTCATTCCTGGTCAAGGACCTGCACTGCGACTGGCGCCATGGCGAGCGGCATTTTGCGCAACAACTGCTCGACTACGATCCGGCCATCAACAACGGTAACTGGCAGTGGGCAGCGTCCACCGGCTGCGATGCACAGCCGTATTTCCGCATCTTCAACCCGTGGACACAGCAGCAAAAATTCGATCCGGATTGTGCCTATGTCAGGCGCTGGCTGCCGGAACTGCAAGCCATCCCGCCGAAAACCCTGCACAACCTGTTCAAGCTGGAAGAGGCATTGCCTGGTTATGTGTGTCCGGTGGTTGACCATGCCACGCAGGCTGCACTGGCGAAACAGCTGTTTGAATCGGTGCG
>CALMIC010000160.1 GCA_937864065.1 uncultured Cellvibrionales bacterium
GCGTCAAGATGATACTGATCGATATCTACAAGATCCCGACCGGGTTCTCGCTGGCTGTCGTGGCGACCTTTATCGGCATCTCGATCTACCTGTCGCTGAAAAAGGAGAAGCTCGGGCAGGCCTGACGGGATGATGGAGACGCTGCAGGTGGCAAGCTGGGATCATGCCGGTCTTGCCATCGCGCATGCGCTGCGCAGCCCCTGGCTCGACAGTTTTTTCCTGGCCATCACCTGGCTGGGCTCGCTCGCGGTGCTGTTGCCGCTGGCCATATTGCTGTGGTGGCGGCACGGCAAGCCAGCCCGCTTTGTTGCGCTGGCACTGCTGGGTGCCGCAGGCCTGGTACACCTGGCCAAGCTGCTGATGGCGCGGCCCAGGCCGGATTTTTTCCCTGCGCTGATCGAGATGCCGGTGGATGCCAGTTTTCCCAGCGCACACGCGATGCAGGCAACCGCGTTTGCCCTCGGCTGGCTGTTGCGGCCTGGCAACACGCCCGGTTATGGCGAAAGTGCCCTGCTGCTGCTGGTCGTTCTGCTGGTGGGTTTGTCGCGGTTATACCTGCAAGTGCATTTCCCCAGTGATATCGTCGCGGGTGTCATCCTGGCGATGTTGTGGGTATGGTTGCTGCACCGATGGCAGGCATCGAGGGAGAACAGCGCATGAGGCACAAATTCCTTGGCACGGGCGAGGCCGGGTATCACCCGCTGCGCAAGATCCGCACGGTGTTCTCGGGTTTGCGCTATGCCGTGATTTACGACTGGTCGGTCACCTACAAGTTGATTCTGTCGACGGTGGTGCTGACGATGGCCTTTGCGGCGCGCGCGTGGGTGGATTTCCTGCTGATCCTGGTCGTGACCGGCATGGTGCTATTCGCGGAGATCTTCAATAGTGCGGTAGAGGCGCTGTGCGATTTCGTCGAGACGCGCCACAACGAAAAGATCGCGATCATCAAAGACATGGCCGCCGCCGGGGTGGGTATCACCATCTTTGTCTGGCTGGTCGTGCTGGGCCTGGAGCTGTTCCGCCTGTTTGGTCCCGCCACGTAACCATCCATCGGACGTTCGTACCGCCAAACCCGCCGGCTGTCTGCCGAGCGATGGTTGCCCACTGTTTTTTTTCAGCCTGTCCTATATATACGAGGTGAGGGCGTAACCATTTGGTCATGCCCCCCGAGGCTGGATGTCTGCTCGATTCAATCACTGAATGGGAGGCAATCATGGGCAGGTTAAACAGGACGGACGAGATCGATGACAGCGACGACATGTTGCTGGATGGCGATGTAGTGGATGACCTTGGCGCGAGTGAGCAAGCCGAAATGGCGAGCAGCCGCGAGGATGCCCCGGAAGCGCGGTCGGTGACCTCTCGCTGCCGCATTCGCGAACAGCTGCAAAATGATGTGGAGGCTTTCCTGGCGCGCGGGGGGCATATCGACCATGTCGACCCGCGCCAGATGGCGGCGGATGGCCCACGCCGGCCGGTCAGTGATTACGGGTCGCGGCCGATCTGACAAACACCGGAACAGCACCGGGGGCGGTCAAGTAGCCCCCGGGGGTGGTGGCGATTACCGGTTCGGGGTGGCCTCGAAGCCTTTCATGACCCGCTTGACCGTCCAGCGGTAGGTGCATGGCACGCCATTCATCACCAGCTGGGTGGATACCTGTTCGGTCACCTTGATCTTGGTGGTCGGTTGGCCATCCTTGCGAGCCTTGGCGACATTGGCCTTGAAAACATAATTGTCGAAAGACACGGTGCCGTCAGGAGAGCTGGTGTCCGGGATGTTGGCCATCTGGAACAGCGCGCTGCCCGGGGCTTCGCTGCCAATATCGAAGGCCAGGTCGAGGCGGTTACCCTCGCGCAAGGTGATGTTGCCGTTGGACACGGCACCAAAGACCATCAGGCTGTCATTGGACCAGGTGAAGGTGCCGCCGGTAGTGTCACTGCCGCCGATAGAAATGGTGGCGAAGATATCGACCGGTGACATCTTGCCCACGGACACCGAGCGGCCATAACAACGCCCGCTGGCCTTGACGCCAATGCGGCCGGTAAGGTCGTAGGTCTTGCCGGCCACGACGACCGGGGCCGCGCTGGCTGCTGTGGCAGCAGTCGCCAGTAAAACACCTGCAAGCAGTTTCTTCATCATTGCCTGATCCTCCCCTGGGTAGCGAACGGTGCAAAGCTCGAAAACTAACACCACTGCCATGACAGTTCAATGACCGTGCCAGCCGCGTGTTTGTCTTGGCCGACGAGCGGCGTTAAGGTAGGCGAAACCGTCAGGAATCTCCCCCATGAGCGACAAGCCCCAGTCACCCGATTTCAGCCTCGATGCCAGCCAGCTGTACCGTGAGGACACCGTTTCCGACGGCCGTGCCGGTGCGATCCGCTGCCTGTACCCGATCCTGCCGGACGGGTCGGCCGACCCGGCCCGCCCGGTGCAGTTCCAGGGCCAGGCCCAGGTCATGACGCCGATGGGTGTGCTGCCCATCCATTTCGAGATCCAGGCGGCCACGCTGGCCGAGGCAGTGCAGCAATTCGGTGATGCCGCCCAAAAGGGGCTGGAAGACACGCTGAACGAACTGCGTGAACTGCAGCGCCAGCAGGCATCCTCCATTGTGGTGCCTGGCAGTGGCGGTATGGGTGGCCTCGGTGGCATGCCGGGTGCCGGCAGCGGCAAGATCCAGCTGCGCTGACCTGGCCGCCGGCGCGCGTGATCCGTTTCCTGCTCGGCATCTCGCGCGCCCCCTTCCTGCCCCTGTCACTGCTGTGCGCACTGCTGGGTATCGCTGCCGCGCACTATGCCGGTAGCTCGATCCGGCTTGCTGATGCCGTCTTGGTGGTGCTGGCGGCTGTGCTGGCCCATGCCAGCGTCAATGCCTTCAATGAGTATTTCGATTTCCGCTCCGGGCTGGACCTCAAGACCGTGCGCACCCCGTTCAGCGGGGGCAGCGGAAGCTTGCCCGCCGCGCCCGGCTACTTGCACCTGGCGCTGGGCTGGGCGGTGCTGACGCTGGTGGTTACGGTGGCCATTGGCCTGTATTTCATCCGGCTGCGTGGCTGGATGCTCGGGAGCCTTGGGGCAATGGGCGCGCTGTTGGTGATCGCTTACACCCCACTGATCAACCGCTGGCCATGGACTTGCCTGCTCGCCCCCGGGATCGGCTTCGGTCCCGTGCTGGTGCTGGGTAGCAGTGTCGCTGCCGGCGGTAGTGCCGGTGCCGCCGCCGGTTGGTCGGCAGCGATCATGGCTGTGATGACCAGTGGTTTGTTGCTGGCCAACCAGCAGCCGGATGTCGAGGCCGACCGCTCCGTCGGCCGGCGACACCTGGCGATCTCCTACGGCGAGGCCCTGGCAAGGCGTGTGCTGGTGGCCCTGTGGTGCCTCCCCGCCGTATTGCTGGCGTTGGCAGTAAGCCTGGGACAGCTGCCCCCGCTGGCTGCCCTCGCCATCTTCCCTGCGATACTGGCGATCGCCAATGCGCTGGGCCTGTGGCGTTTGTCTCTGGCGGAAGCATTGCCATTGGCACTGCTGGGCCGAAACGTGGTGGCCTGCCTGGCCATGCCGTTATGTCTGGCAGTGGCCTTGCTGCTGGCAGCATAAGGCGCCACAACGGCTGCATATAGTCAGCAGCACTTGACTACATGTAAAAAATCTACAAAAGATCAGTCAGTTAGCGGCTGATCGTCGTTGCGTCTGTTTCGGCTTTCCTGTTGGAGTTGCCCAGGGTTTTTGTGTATGCTCGCCCGCCTCACAAACCTGCGCCACCCGAAGGGAGAACCCCATGCAGATTGGTGTAATAAAAGAAACGGCCGCTGGCGAGACCCGCGTGGCTGCCACCGCCGAAACGGCGAAGAAATTCACGTCCCTGGGTTACCAGGTGGTGGTGCAGAGCGGAGCCGGTGTGGCCTCCAGCTGCCCGGACGAGCATTACACTGCTGCCGGTGCCACCGTGGTGGCCACGGCCGCCGATGCGTTGAAAGATGCCGACATCGTGCTGAAAGTGGTGGCGCCGACGGCCGAGGAAGCCGGCCTGATGAAATCCGGTGCCATTGTGCTGGCCGCATTCGCGCCTCACGCCAACCCGCACCTGGATGCCTACGCCGCCAAGGGCCTCACCTGTGTGGCGATGGAACTGATCCCGCGTATCACCCGCGCGCAGAGTTCCGACATCCTGTCTTCACAGGCCAACGTCGCCGGCTACAAGGCTGTGCTGCTGGCCGCCAACGAATACCAGCGCATGTTCCCGATGCTGATGACGGCTGCCGGCACCGTGAAGCCGGCTCGCGTCGTTGTGCTCGGTGTCGGCGTGGCCGGCCTGCAGGCGATCGCCACGGCCAAGCGCCTTGGTGCGGTGGTGGAAGCCTCCGACATGCGCCCCGCTGCCAAGGAGCAGGTCGAATCGCTGGGCGGCAAGTGGCTCGACGTGCCAATGAGCGAGGAAGAAAAAGCGAAAGCACTGGGCACCGGTGGCTACGCCTGGGTCCCTAGCCCGGAATACGTGCGCGACCAGGCCGTCATCGTTGATAAAGCCGTCAGCAATGCCGATATCGTTATCACCACCGCGCAGATCCCGGGCCGCAAGGCGCCGGTACTGGTCAAGGCGGAGACCGTGGCCAAGATGAAACCGGGTTCGGTGATCGTCGACATGGCGGTCGGCACCGGTGGCAACGTGGAAGGTTCACAGCCAGGCCAGACGGTCAGCACAGCCAACGGCGTCAAGATCATCGGCGAGGCGAATATCCCGGCACTGGTGGCCGCAGAAACGTCTGCCTTGTACGCGCGCAACATGGTCAACTTCCTCGAGCCGATGCATGACAAGGAAAGCAAGTCGCTCAAGCTCAATCGCGAAGATGAAATGGTCAAGCCGACGATCATCGTCGATGGCGGCCAGGTCATCTACAAGAAGCCCAACTGATCCCAGCCCGGAGAACACAGTCATGGAAATCATCACCATCTTTGTGCTGGCAATCTTTGTCGGCTACTACGTGGTCTGGGGTGTTACCCCGGCCCTGCACACGCCGCTGATGGCGGTCACCAATGCGCTGTCCGGCATCATCGTGGTCGGTGCCATGTTGCAAGCGGTCTATATCCCCGCTGACGATGGCAGCCTGCAAGCGATCACGCCGACCAGCGTGCTCGGTGCGCTCGCTGTTTTCCTCGCCTGTATCAACATCTTCGGTGGCTTCGCGGTGACCGAGCGCATGCTTGATATGTTCAAGAAGAAAAAGAAGTAAGGGGACGGGACCATGGAATCTATTGCTCAGTACGCCGGTTTCGCTTACCTCATTGGTGCGATCCTGTTCATCCTTACCCTGCGAGGCCTGTCCGGCCCGTCCACTGCCATCATGGGCAACCGTTACGGCATGATCGGCATGGCGCTGGCCGTCGTTGCCACGTTCTTCGTCGCGCCGAACCCGAACTACGCGATGATTTTCGGCGCGATGGTCGCCGGTGCCGCTATCGGTATCTACCGTGCGCGCACCGTGCCGATGACACAAATGCCGGAAACCGTGGCGATGATGCACTCGCTCGTCGGTCTCGCGGCGGTGCTGATCGCGGTGGCTGCCGTGCTGCACCACGGCGAGTCGCACTCCACGCTGTCGCGCTTTGAACTGTTTGTCGGCTGTTTCATCGGCGCCATCACTTTCACCGCTTCCGTGTTTGCCTACGGCAAGCTGGCGGCGAAGAAGTGGGCCAAGTCGCTGAACGGCAGCTGGGTCAAAGTGGTACAGGC
>CALMIC010000161.1 GCA_937864065.1 uncultured Cellvibrionales bacterium
CTCGTCGGCGCTGGCGAAATGCGTCATCCCTGTCACGCTGGCACACCAGGGCAGCGCACGCAGTGCGGCTACCGCAGCAGCGTAATCGGCTGGCACAAAACCGAGCCGGTGCATGCCGCTGTCGAGCTTAAGCCAGAAGTGGGTCGGCGGGTTTCTCGCAGCGTTGCGCCCGGCCAACAAGCCCAGCTGGCCACCATCGTGCACGAGGATGTCGAGCTGCATCGTAAGCGCAGCGTCAAGTTCGCTGTTATCACTTACCCCGCATAACAGCAGTAGCCGGCCGCCGTAGCCAGCGGCACGCAGGGCTGCCGCTTCTGCCAGGCGCGCCACGCCGAGCGCATCGGTGCGTTGTTGCAATGTCGGTAACAGGGCGGTGGCGCCGTGGCCGTAAGCATCAGCCTTCACCATCGCCAGTACCGGCAAGCCTGGTGCCAGGCTGCGCACGATCTGCAGGTTGTGTGCGAGGGCGGCGGGGCGGATCAGGGCGCGGGTTTTCATCGGGGGTTGCTGTTCCTGCTGGCGGTCACTGCAGTGTTGCACACTCTGTTGCGACGCGTGTCGCGCTATGCGGATCCTGTGCCTGCAGGAAGGCCAGCGACTGCTCGACTTCGATGATGTCGTGCTGCAACCTGTCGTGCAGGTGATGGACCGCATTGAAGGCTGGCCTGGCCTCATGTTGTGTGTTGTGGAAATGGTCGCCGACGCCGAATCCCAGGGAGTCGCCGAAGATGGCGATGTAATCAGCAGGTTCCACAGCTTCCTTCGAGGTCTGCAGTAGCGGGTAGATGCCGAAACCGAAGCTCACCCGGGCGGCATAGGGAAACAGGTTGGCAATGCAACAGAAAAACAGGGATTCCAGTAACAGCCACACTGCAGCGGCCACCACTACCCACGCGGAGAGCAGTTTGCCGCTGCGGACAAGGAAGGCGGGAAGGGTGCGGGGCATGGGGGAATCGGCTGTATGTCCTTGGCTGACGCTAACATGATAGCGTCTGGCTGATAGACTGACGAGCAGGATCGCGGCAGTGACGGGGAGAGGTTGATGGCTAAGGGGTTTGGCAACCAGTTGGTAGTGGCGATTTCGTCCAGGGCGCTGTTTGACCTGGATGCCAGCCATGATATTTACGAGCGGCAGGGCTTGCAGGCCTATGCCGATTACCAGGTCGCCCATGAGGATACGCCGCTGGAGCCGGGTGATGCCTTCCCGCTGGTGAAGAAACTGCTGCGCATCAATGAGCTGCTCGGCGGGGCGCCGCGCGTCGAGGTGATCCTGCTGTCGCGCAATTCCGCCGACACTGGCTTGCGCGTGTTCAACTCGATCCAGCATTACGGCTTGCCGATAGTCCGTGCGGCATTTTGCGGCGGCCATTCGCCTTACCCGTATGCCAGTGCTTTCGGTTGCCACCTGTTCCTCTCCACCCACGCCGACGATGTGCGGCTGGCACTGGAGAATGGCCTGGCTGCGGCAACGCTGTTGCCGTCGACAGGCCAGCAAAGTGACAGCCCCGAAATCCGCTTTGCCTTTGATGGTGATGCGGTGCTGTTTTCCGATGAGGCCGAGCGGATCTACAAGACACGCGGCCTGGACGCGTTTGCCGCCAGCGAACGCGCTGCAGCGCGCGAGCCGCTGAGTGGTGGACCGTTCAAGCCGTTCCTGCAGGCACTGCACAGCCTGCAGGCTGAATTCCACGGCGATGACAGCCCGATCCGCACTGCGTTGGTCACCGCGCGGTCAGCGCCAGCACATGAGCGGGTGATCCGCACCCTGCGTGCCTGGCAGATTCGCATTGACGAGTCGCTGTTCCTCGGTGGGCTGGACAAGGGGGAGTTCCTGCGCGCTTATGGCGCGGATGTGTTCTTCGATGACCAACAGGGGCACTGCCTCTCGGCATCGCGCCATGTGCCTACCGGCCATGTGCCGCACGGTGTGGCCAATGAGTAAGGAGGGTAATGGCTTATGAAACTGCAACAACTGCGCTACATCTGGGAAGTTGCCCACCATGATCTTAATGTGTCGGCCACGGCACAAAGCCTGTATACCTCGCAGCCTGGCATCAGCAAGCAGATCCGCCTGCTGGAGGAAGAGCTCGGCGTCGAGGTGTTCGCCCGCAGCGGCAAGCACCTCACCCATGTCACCAAGGCCGGTGAGGCGATCCTGAAAAGTGCCGGCGAAATCCTGCGTAAGGTCGAGGGCATCCGCCAGATGGCGCAGGAGTTCAGTGACCCGAAGCGCGGCAGCTTGAGCATCGCGACCACGCACACGCAGGCTCGCTATGCACTGCCACCGGTGGTCGCGGGCTTCATGAAACAGTACCCGGATGTCGAGATGCACCTGCACCAGGGTTCGCCGATGCAGATTGCACAGATGGCCGCCGAAGGCAGTGTCGATTTCGCGATTGCCACCGAAGCACTGGAGCTGTTCAACGACCTGGTGATGTTGCCATGCTATCGCTGGAACCGCTGTATCCTCGTGCCGAAAACGCACCCGTTGGCACAGCTGAAAAAATTGTCACTGGAAGATGTGGCGAAACACCCGATCGTGACGTATGTGTTCGGTTTCACCGGTCGTTCCAAGCTCGATGATGCCTTCATGCAGAAAGGGCTGGTGCCGCAAGTGGTTTTCACTGCCACCGATGCCGACGTCATCAAGACCTATGTGCGCCTGGGGCTCGGCATCGGCATTGTCGCGCACATGGCCTATGATCCTGCTGCCGACAGTGACCTCGTCGCGCTCGATGCCAGCCACCTGTTTGATGCCAGTATCACGCGCATAGGTATACGGCGCGGCACGTTTGTGCGCGGCTACATGTACGATTTCATTGAGCAGTTTGCGCCGCACCTGACGCGTGAGCGCGTGATCGAGGCGTGCGAGACTGTGTCGCGACAGGATGTCGATGCCCTGTTCCAGGATGTGGAGCTGCCGGTCCACTGACGGCGATCAGCGAACCGTTGTGCGGCACTCCCAGCACTGGGCATAGACATGCTGCGGGTCATTCAGCGTCTGCAGCGTACCGAGTGAACGGATGGCAGGCAGCTGCCGCAGGGCAGCCAGCGCCTGCCGGGCCTGGCCCGGCAGCAGGCTGGACGCGCTGAAATCCTGCACCAGTTTTTCCCACGGGCTCATTGCCGGTTCGAAAAAGTCCGGTTCATATTTTTCCACTTTCGCCAGCCCGGCTGCCGCACTGATTGCATCTTCCAGCTCGCCGACCCGGTCGACCAGGCCGATCTTCTGCGCATGGCTCCCGGTCCACACGCGTCCCTGGGCGATGCGGTCGATGGCTTCCGGTGAGCGCTCGCGGCCGGTGGCCACCAGGCGCAGGAATTCGCTGTAGGTGAAGTCGACGCCTTGCTGCAGCACCCTTGCGGCCAGCGGGTTCATCGGCCGGTCCAGGTGCAGGGCATCAGCGAGCGCGGTGGTGCTGTAGCCGTCGCTGTGCAGGCCGATTTTGCCCAGGGTGTTTTCCAGCGTCGGTATCACGCCGAACACGCCGATCGAACCGGTGATCGTCACCGGTGAAGCCCAGATCTCGTCGGCGGTGGCGGCAATCCAGTAGCCGCCGGACGCTGCCACGCCGCCCATCGAGGCTACTACCGGCATGCCGTCCGCCTGCGCTGCGGCCAGTTCCTCGCGGATGAGCTCGGAGGCAAAGGCGCTGCCGCCGGGGCTGTCGATGCGCAACACGATGGCCGCGACATCGTCGTCCTCGCGCGCCATGCGGATCTGGTCGATCAGCGTTTCGGCGCCGGCATAGCCGGGCGGCTGGTAGCCATCCATGATCGGGCCGCTAGCGTGGATCACGGCGATGCGCGGGGTGTGGGCGAGCAGGTTGCCTGCCTGTTTGCGGCCCAGCACATGCTGGTAATAGGTGGCGGTGTCGATGGTGTCGCTGTCTTCGCCGAACGTCTTGTCGAGCAGCGCTTCGGTTTCGTTGCGCGTGGCCAGCTGGTCGACCAGGCCATACTGGAGCGCCAGTGAGGCAGCGCTGTTGTTGTGGGCGGCGAGCAGCAAGTCCTGTTCATTGACGAAACGGTCGACGCTACCGGGCGCGAGCTTGCGGCGCGCCTCGACTGTCTGGCGATAGAAAGCCCATTGCTCATCGAGCCATTGCGCGAGGTTCTCGCGCGCTTCCGGCGACATGTCATTGCGCGTGAATGGCTCGACGAAGGACTTGAACTGGCCGGCGCGGAACACGTGCACACTGACGGCGAGCTGGTCGAGCAGGTCTTTCATGTAGGACTGGTAGGCGCCGAAACCGGTCAGTTGCACGCTGCCGTGCGGGTTCAGCACGATGCGTTCGGCCGTGCTGGCAAGGTAATACTGTGCCTGGCTGAAGTTGTCGCCGACCGCAATGACCGGCTTGCCGCTCTGGCGGAAATCGGCAATCGCTTGCGCCAGGCTCTCCAGTTTGCCGAGGTCGCTGGCGGCCAGCCAGTCGGCATGGATCACGATGCCTGTGATGTTGGCATCATGGCGCGCCCAGCGGATCGCGGATGTCATCTCGTGCAGTACGGACTCAGCCGGTTCCTCACCGGCCGGTGCCACCATGCTGCTGAACGGGTCGGCATACGAACGCTGCTCGACGATGGCCGTGCCGGGCTCGACATACAGCACGGCCTTGCCAGCGAGTGCCGGAGCCGTCTTGTTGCCGGTCAGGCTGCTCGCCACCAGCACGATGATGGCCAGCAGCAACAGGTTGGCGAGCGCGCCGCGCAACCAGCCGAGTGCGCGCCACGGCAGCACGAACAACAATGTCAGTAATCTTTTCATGTACGGGCCTGCCAGCGGGCAAACAGCATGGATGTGATGAACAAGACGATAATGAGGGCGGCCATGGCCGAATAAAAGAGCGGCTTCCCGCTGATAACCACATTGTCGACGGCGACCAGGAAGTGGAACAGCACCATGAAGCACAGCCAGATGCCGCTGCGGTAATGCCGCCGCAGCAGGCCGGGCAGCACAAGCAGCAGTGGGGCAGTCTGGATCAACCACACCGGGGCGCGGAACGCTGTGCGCAGCAGGGCATGGTCAGCCAGCAGTGACAGCAGCAACAGCGCATACAGCGCCATCGTCAGGCGCCAGGCAATATCCGCGCGGCGAGCAAACGAGGCCGTGATGGCATTCGATGTCTCATTCATGCAGGAGTCCCGAGCTGGCGGGCGATGCTGGCCAGTCGCTTGCCCAGCGCCTGGCACAACACGGTTTCATCATCGCTCAGTGGGGCATTGGCCGGCTGGGCAAGATGCGAAGGTCCGTAGGGCGTGCCGCCCGTGCGGGTGTGGTGCAGTGCTTCCTCGGTGTAGGGCAGGCCGGTGATGACCATGCCGTGGTGCAGCAGCGGCAACATCATGCTGAGCAGGGTGGTTTCCTGGCCGCCGTGCAATGAGGCGGTAGAGGTGAACACCGCTGCCGGCTTGCCGGCCAGGGTGCCGGAACTCCACAGTGATGAGGTGCCGTCGAGGAAGTATTTCATCGCTGCCGCCATGTTGCCGAAACGCGTCGGGCTGCCGAGGGCCAGGCCGGCACAGTGGCGCAGGTCGTCTTCCGTGCAATAGATAGCGCCTTCTGCAGGAATGGCCGGGGCAGTGGCTTCGCACTCCGCCGACACGGCAGGCACCGTTCGCAGCCGGGCTGTCATGCCGCTGACCTGCTCGACACCGCGGGCGATCTGCTGTGCCATCGCGGCGGTCGCGCCATAGCGTGTGTAATAAAGGACGAGGATGTAAGGAGACTGGTTCATCACAGGATCCCCAGTATATTTTCCGGCGGCCGGCCAAGCGCTGCGCGTGCACCGTGCACCACGATTGGCCGTTCAATCAGCTTCGGGTGCATGCACATGGCCGCCACCAGTGCCTGCTCGTCGAGCGCGGGGTTATCCAGGCCAAGGGTTTTGTATTCGTCCTCGCCCTTGCGCAACAGCTCACGCGCTGTCATGCCCAGCTTTTTCAACAGGCCGCGCAGGGTCTTTTCATCCGGTGGGGTGTCCAGGTAGAGCACCACGCTGGACTTGATCCCTTTTTCCTCCAGCAAAGCCAGTGTCTGGCGCGACTTCGAGCAGCGGGGGTTGTGGTAGATGGTGGTTGCCATGGCATATCCGGATTGGTAACGTAAAAGTCCGCAGTACGATATCAGAAGCACAACAAGACTGCGAAGGGAGGGAACAATGGGCAAAACACTCGTGATCGGGCTGATGTCACTGCTGTTGTTGGCTTGTGGCAAGCAGGCACCTGAACTGACGCTGGAAAAAATCGACGATGGCAACGTGCTGCGCCAGGCAGACTGGCAAGGCAAGTGGGTGTATATCAACTACTGGGCTGAATGGTGCAAACCCTGCGCCGAGGAAGTGCCGGAGCTGAATGCTTTCAGCAAGGCGCATCCCGATGTGCTGGTGCTGGGCGTCAATTTTGACAACGTCGCGCCAGCTGACCAGTTGCGCCAGGCCAATGCCTTGCGCATCGAGTTCCCGCTGGTTGCGGGGGAAGCGGTGCGCAAGGCTTTCCCGCATGACCTGCCACAAGGACTGCCTGCCACGTTCGTTTTCGGCCCGGACGGCAAGCTGGTGGATACCTTGCAAGGGCCGCAGACTGCAGCGACCTTGGCCCAGGTGATGAAGCTGTAACTAGCCGCCGAGGTAGGCGGCACGCACGGCGGGATTGTGCAGCAGTGCATTGGCGCTGTCCTGCAGCGTGATCTCGCCATGTTCCAGCACATAGCCGCGCCCTGCCAGTGACAGTGCTGCCCGGGCATTCTGTTCGACGAGCAACACACTGACACCTTCCCGGTTGATGGTGCCGATCACATCGAGGATTTTCTGTACCAGCAGGGGTGCCAGCCCCATGCTGGGTTCGTCGAGCAACAGCAGGCGCGGGCGGCTCATCAGTGCCCGGGCGATGGCCACCATCTGCTGCTCGCCGCCGGACAGCGTGCCGGCCAGTTGCGGTTGCCGTTCTGCCAGGCGCGGGAACAGGCCGAACACGTGTTCGAGGTCCTGGCGGATGGCAGCCTTGTCACGCCGCAGGTAGGCACCCATCAGCAGGTTTTCCCGCACACTCATGTCGCCGAAGATGCCACGGCCTTCCGGCACCAGTGCCAGCCCCCGGCTGACCAGTCCGTGGGCCGGTTGCCTTTCCACCGCTTCACCTGCCAGCAGCACCGAACCGCCATGCGCCGGCAGCAGGCCGGCAATGCTGCGCAGCAGCGTGCTCTTGCCAGCGCCATTGGCGCCGACGAGGCAGACCAGCTCGCCGGGCATCACATGCAGTGAGACGCCGCGCAAGGCCTGGATGGCGCCATAGCGAACGTCGAGATCCCTGATCGCAAGCAGGGGCTGGCTGGTGTCTGGCATGGTGATGGCAAATTCAGTCCGTGTTCGGCAAGCCCTGTTCCGGCATGGTCTCGCCAGGGAGCAATGGCCACAGGGTGCGGTGCTTGGGCTTGGCCTCGTGTTCAGGGCGGCCGTTAGTGTAATAGTACAGGGCCAATGAACGGCGGGCGCGGCCGGGCGGGCAGGTCAGCGGGTGCGGGTGGCCGTGCCAGGTATCGCTGCCGGTGCTGAACAGCACCAGCCGTTTCGCGATCGGCAGGATCCGCTTCTGGACCGCCGTCAGTTCCCGGTCCCATAGTTCCAGGTGGCCACCGTATTCCTCTTTCCAGTCGTCGTTCAGGTACAGCAACAGGTTGATACGGCGGTCGAGGTCATAGAAACGGTGCTTGTTGAAATCGGCATGTACCCGCAGCAGGCCGCCGGGCAGGGTCTGGTGCGTGCCGCCGCCGAGCAGGCGCGGGTCGGGCAGCAGGTTCTGGATGCCGGTCAACCGCTCGAGGAACAGGATGAAGGCCTGGGACTGCATCTCCCACAACAGGTGGCGCACGAACGGGTCGAAGCTGCGTTCGTTGCGTATGCCGAGCTTGTTGAGTTGTGCCGGCAGCTGGCGGGTCTCGCGGTCAACGTAATCGGTGTTGTCCCGCGTCTGCATGTCCGGGTCAGGTGGCGGGAAGCCGGCCTGCAATTGCTGCGCGATGCTGTCGGTCACGAAGTCGTCGATGACGATGTGCGGGAACGGCTGGGCAGCGCGATAGCCGGGTGCCTTGCGTACGGCAAGATCCATCAGGGCATCGTAGTCGAAGACATACTCGCCGGCCTTGCCGCTGAAGTCGGGATTGGTCAGGGTCATGGTCTGGTTTTACCGGATATCACGCACTGGGGAGCCATGCTAGCATCGCACCTGCCTGAAATTAAGGATTCATGTCATGAAGTTTGAGGGTACCGAGAAATACGTGGCCACCGGCGACCTGCAGATGGCCGTCAATGCAGCGGTGACACTGCAGCGCCCGTTGCTGATCAAGGGTGAGCCGGGCACCGGCAAGACCATGCTGGCCGAGGAGGTCGCTGCCGCGCTCGGCAAGAGGCTGATCCAGTGGCACATCAAGTCCACCACCAAGGCGCAGCAGGGCCTGTACGAATACGATGCCGTCTCGCGCCTGCGCGACTCGCAGCTGGGCGATGACCGCGTCCATGACATCCGCCACTACATCAAGCGCGGCAAGCTCTGGGAGGCCTTTGCGGCAGACGAGCAAGTGGTGCTGCTGATCGACGAGATCGACAAGGCCGATATCGAGTTCCCGAATGACCTGCTGGTCG
>CALMIC010000162.1 GCA_937864065.1 uncultured Cellvibrionales bacterium
TCGCGCACGATGGCATCGAGGTCATCGAGCAGCGACAGTGTCGAGACGCCGAGGTTGGGAAAATCCAGCGCCAGCGTGTAGCCCTTGCGCGGGAAGGACAGCATGCCCGGTGATGGCACATCGCCCAGCTCTTTCAGCACGCTGAGGAATGACGCCTGCCCCGACTGCGCAATGCGCGCGAGCAAGGCGTGCAATGCTGCACGCGGCTCTTTCGTCACCACACACTGGTACTGCAGGAAGCCGCGCGGCCCGTAGATGCGGTTCCAGTGATGGATATTGTCGAGCGGGTAAAAAAAGGCGTCGTAATCCAGCCGCGCGGACTTCTTCTGCTTGAGCAGCTTGCGGTAGTACAGCGCATTGAATGCGCTGACCGTATAACGGTTGAGCACATGAGGCGGGAATGTCACCGGTACGGACAATTTCTTGCGCGGCCGGTGCATGGTGGGTAACCAGGCATTGTTGCAGTGGTTGGCGCGCGAGAAGATGCCGCGCCCCAGTTGGTCGCCCTGGGCCAGGCAATCGATCCAGGCCACGCGGTACTGGTGTGTAGCGCGCGACTGCTCGAACAATTGCAGGCAGTGGTCGAGATTGCTGCACTGGAAGGAATCATCATCCACGAAAGCGTTCTGCACCCGCAGCAGGCGCAATTCCACCCAGCCGATGAAACCGGTCAGGCCCAGGCCGCCGACCGTCGCACTGAACAATGCCGCGTTTTCCTCGCGCGAACAGATAACGCGGGAACCGTCACTGCGCCACAATTCCAGGGCAGTCACATGGCAACCGAAAGTGCCATCCCGCACGTGGTTCTTGCCATGCACATCGTTGGCAATTGCACCGCCCACGGTGACGAATTTGGTGCCGGGCGTCACCGGCAGGAACCAGCCGCGCGGCACGGCGAAGTCGAGGATGGCCGCCAGTGTCACACCGGCTTCGCAACGCAATACGCCATTTTCATCATCGAAGGCAATCAGGCGATCCAGCCCGCGCGCATGCAGTAGTGCTCCGCCATCGTTAAGGCAGCTGTCGCCATAACTGCGGCCCATGCCGTGCGGCAGCAACGTATGGCTGGTCACCGGCAGCGCATCCTGCAGCCAGTGCAGTGCATGCTCTTCATGCGCCTGGCTGAAATAGCGCCCCCATGAGCGGTAACCGGTTTTCATCACAGGTGTGTCCCCACAATCATGGCGACTGCAGCGAGCCCGAACAGCAGCCAGCTGACGCGGTCGCGCAGCGCAAAGACCACCGGATCGTCATGCATCTCACCGCGACCGGTGATCAGCCACACCCGGCCGAGCCACAAGGCAATGATCGGGCACAGCAACCACAAATAGCGCGGGCTGGAATACAGCTGCACGATGTCCGGGCTGTTGATGTACAGCGACAGTACCAGCACCGCCATCAGCGCACTGGCCGTGCCGAGTCCGGTCAGCACCGGGATGTCACTGGTCCAGTAGCCGCGACAGGCCACCGGCTTGCCATCCGGTGTCTCGATCGTGAGCAATTCCGACATGCGCTTGACGATCGCCAGGCTAAAGAAAATGAAACAGGAAAACGCCAGCAACCAGAACGATGTCTGGGCATCCGCCGCAAAACCGCCCGCAATGACGCGCAGCGTGTACAGCCCGGCCAGGATCGCCACATCCAGGATCGGCACGTATTTCAGGCGCAGCGTATAGGCATTGGTGACAATGAAATAGATCAACAGGCTGTAGATGAAGCCCGTTGGCAGTGTCACTGACAATGCCACGGTGGCAGCCAGCAGCACGAAGGCCAGCAACAAACCGGACGTGATCGGTACAGCACCACTGGCGAATGGCCGCTTGTGCTTGCTGTGGTGCTTGCGGTCAGCATCCAGGTCGCCAATATCATTAATGATGTAGGAGAATGAAGCGCAGCAACCGAAAGCCACGAAAGCCAGCAACGTATTCCATAGCCGTTCCATGTCGAACAACTGGTGCGACGCCAGCAGCGGCACGAACACCAGCGCGTTCTTGGCCCACTGGTGCAGGCGCATCGCCTTCAACAACAATCCCGGCGAAAGACGCTCGCGCAAGTCCAGCTTTGCAGCAAACGCAAACTGGTTGCCTGCCCGGGCCACTGTCGCTGCACTTGCATTCACCAGGTAAGCCTGCTGTGCTTTTTCCCACACCGGCACATCCACCATGTCATTGCCTGCGTAGGCAAACCCTTTGTCGCCAAACCTTGCCACCAGTGCAGCGGCCTTGCGGGGGCCGGTGAGGTTTTGCTGTTCATCGGTGGCAAACACACCGGCAAAAATGCCGCAGTGATCGGCAATGGACTGCGCCACCGAACGGTAGGCGCCGGTCGCCAGGAACAGCGTGCGGCCACGCGCATGCTCTGCCTGCAGGAATGCCAGGCAATCACGGTTATAGGGCAGCAGGGCGGGATCGAGCACGCAGCGTTGCGCCAGTTCGCGTTTCAGCACGTGCTTGCCGCGCAGCAGCCATAGTGGCAACCAAAACAGCAGCCAGGGTTGCTGCTTCAGCACGCGCACCACCAGCTCGTGCAGCGTATCGGTCTTCAGCAACGTGCCATCCAGGTCGACACAGAGCGGCAGGTCATTCATGCACGGTTCCTCGTCCGGGGCGATGCGGATGTGATTCCAGCCACAGCATGGACACCAGACCGATCACGATCGAAAGCCACAGGGTGGCGATGCGGCAGATCAGCGCCACCACGAAGGCGCCCGATGCATCCAGGCCCACCGCCATCAGCAATGCCGCCATCACTGCCTCGGTACCGCCAAGGCCACCCGGTGTCACGACCCCGGCCATCATGGCCAGGCAGAAAATCCCCATCAACACCGGCAGGTCAGCCTGGGCGCCGAGCAGGATCGCCAGCCAGGCAAAACCATAGGCCTCAGCCGACCAGGACAGCAGCCCTAGCGCAGATGCCGGCAACAGCACCCGCAGGCGGGTCAGGCTGGCGGATTTCTCGAAAAAGCGCGGGATCGCCTGCAGGAAACCCCGTACCACCTCGGGCATCAGCGGCTCCAGCCTGGCTGCGGCGTGCAGGAACAGTGCCGGCCGACCCACCGCCAGCACCACCAGCCCGACCAGCAGCAACATGGCCCAGCCGATCCAGCGGAAATCGGGAAAATAGAAAAAGGCAGCAGTGGCCAGCAGCAGGGAGGGGATCAGGTCAGTCAGCCGGTCAACCAGCAGCGCGGCGAAGGAGTGGGCATTGTTCACGCCGTGGCGCGTGTTGAAATAGAGGCAGCGGATCGCCTCACCAGCCTTGCCGGGTGTGGTAGTCAGTGCAAAGCCCGCCCAGTAGCAGACCATGCCATCGAGGAAAACCGGGCGGTCACCTAGCCGGGACAACAGCCAGTGCCAGCGCACATAGCGCACGGCGTAGTTGCACAGCGACAAGCCGCAAAGGAACAGCAAGCCGCCCCAGCCGACCTGGCGCACGGCGGCGACAATCCGCTCGCCGTCATTCATGGCCGCCCAGATGCCATAGCCCAGCAGGGCGGCAACGATCGAGTAGACCAGGAATCGGAAACGGTTCAAGCGGCTCCCCGCAGCATTATTGGCATTATCAGGATGGGCGATGCTAGCACAGCGATTCCCGCAACGAGAGCCGGCAGGCTCAATCGCGGAAATTGGTGAACTGCAATGGCATGCCCAGCATCTCTTTTTCAGAGCGCAGCAAGGCAATCACCTCCTGCAGGTCATCGCGTTTCTTCCCGGTGACTCGTACCTGGTCACCCTGGATCGAGGCCTGCACTTTCATTTTCTGGTCCTTGATGAGCTTGGTGATGCGCTTGGCCAGTTCCTGGTCCAGCCCCTCGCGCAGGGTCACCGCCTGCCGCACGGTCTTGCCGCTCTGTTCAGGATCCTTGGCCTCAAGGCACTGGAGGTCGATGCCGCATTTCACCAGTGCCTGGCGCAGGATATCCAGCATCTGCTGTATCTGGATTTCCGCCTCGGCCACCAGGGTCACCACCTTGTCGGCATGTTCATAGCGGGCATCGACGCCCTTGAAGTCAAAGCGGTTGGCGACGATGCGGCTGGACTGGTCAATGGCATTGGTGACCTGATGCTTGTCCAGCTCGGACACGATATCGAATGACGGCATGGCAATTTCTCCGGCAAATGCACTGCAAAGGCAGGAAGTTTACATCAGCCACCATTGGTTCAATAATGCCCGGTCCATGGCAAATTGCTTGAAAAACAATATGAAGAGTCAGCTGTTCCGCCCGTTGCGCCCTTTGGCACTGCTCTGCGCCACCCTGTCGACCACCGGCCTGGCCGTGGCTGCACCAACCAGCGCCGATGGCGGCCAACCGCCTGCCCCGCCCTCCTCGCTGGCCCGGCCCGCTGAAAAGGCCACCACCGCGCAGACCCGCGTCGAGATCGACCGCATGTTGCGCGATGCGCGCCAGCTCAAGGCTGCCGGCAAGGTAGCCGAAGCCCAGGAACTGATGCTGGACGCAGCGCTCAAACTGCGCCAGCGCGGCTTCGAGCGCGACCAGGTCACCGTGCTGCGCGAGATGACACTGGACAGCGACCCTGCCTTCGCCCGCGCCGGCAGCGTCGGGATGGCCGAGTACTACTACCAGAAATACCTGACCAGCAAGCCGCGTGACGCGGAGTGGCTGCTGGAAGCACTGGCCTGGGCACACTACAGTGGTGACAGCTCGCTACTGGAACGCTTTACGGCCCGCAAGCCTGACAAGGCGCACGAGAACATCGATGCCCGCGGCAAGCAGCGCGGAGAGGAACTCAAGGCGGATGACCAGCAGTACATGGTCGCCGAAATGATCCGCCTCAACCAGGTCGAACCACTTCGCAAGGCACTCAAGAGCTGGCCTTACCCGATCAACCGCATCCACACCGTGGACGGCACCAGCCTGCTGCACACGGCGGTCTGGCACCAGAAGACCGGCATAGCGCGCATGCTGGTCGAGGAATACAAGGCCGACGTCAACGTCGTCGACAAGCAGAACGACACCCCACTCGACTACGCCATCTACCAGGAATCGCGCGACCTGGTTGACTACCTCAAGGGCAAGGGCGGCCGCGCCAACAAACTGTATGACACACCACAAGGCAAGGCTGCCGCAAAATCGCTGCGCCCGATCGTCGCGCCGCAGCCAACACTGGAGCAACTGAAACAGGCAAACCCTGAAGCACTGAAGCTGCCGGCGAACAGCACCGCGAAGCCAACTCCGCCGACTGCGAACAGCCAACCTGCCGGCAACAATGGCAAGCCGGCAGACAAGGCAGCGCCTGCGGGCAACAGCAAGCCATGAAATACCGCCGCCTAGGCAAGACCGGCCTGGAAGTCTCGGCGATCGGCATCGGCACTTGGCAGCTCGGCAACCAGTGGGGCAAGCAATTCACGCAGGGTGAAGTCAATGACATCTTTGCCCGTGCCACAGCACTGGGCATCAACCTGGTCGATACGGCTGAATGCTACGGCCACCATGTTTCCGAAAGCTTCATCGGCGAAGCGCTGAAAAACAGCCGCAGCCAGTGGGTCATCGCCACCAAGTTCGGCCATCACCGCGCCAGCGACCTGCCGCCGGAAGCGCACTGGCAACCGGAGCAGGTGTTGCTGCAACTGGAAGCCTCGCTGCGTGCACTGCAGACCGACTACATCGACCTGTACCAGTTCCACTCCGGCACACGCGAACAACTGGATAACGACGCACTGTGGACGATGCTCGACAAGCAGGTGCAGGCCGGCAAAGTCCGCTTCCTCGGCATCTCGATCGGCCAGCCGAACCAGCTGTACCAGGTGGACCGCGCCACCGCGCTCGGTGTCTCAGTGATCCAGACCATCTTCAACGCGATCAACAGCAAGGCAGCTGACGCTGTGTTGCCCTCGTGCCAGCGCCAGGACCTCGGCGTGCTGGCGCGCGTGCCGCTGGCCAGCGGTTTCCTGTCAGGCAAGTACCAACCAGGCGCGCAATTCCCCGCCGATGATGTGCGCGCCGAACGCAAGCCGGAAGTGAATGAACAGCAGATCACCCAGGCACTCGACATCCTGCAACAAGTCCCCGCGGGCATGGCTCCAGCGACCTGGGCCTGCCACTGGTGCCTGCAGCACCCGGCGATCAGCAGCGTGATCCCGGGCATCAAGTCGCTCGAACAGCTCGAGACCAACGCCGCCGCCGGCGACCTGTAAGACAGGCAAATGAGCATGCGCGACAACATCTATGCGGACGCACTGGCCAATGTGGCCGAATTCCGTTTCGACGAGCAGGTCGCCGCAGTTTTTCCCGACATGATCCAGCGTTCGGTGCCCGGTTACGGCAACATCATCGCGATGACCGGCCTGATTGCCGAACGCCATGCGCAGGACAACACGCGCTGCTACGACCTCGGCTGCTCGCTCGGCGCCTCGACGCTGGCGATGGCCGCCCGGCTGCCACAGCGCGCGGTGCAATTCATTGCCGTCGACAATTCGCCCGCGATGCTGGATCGCTGCCGCGATGCCATCAGCTCGCTAGACAATGCTCCCGACATTACCCTCCTGTGCGATGACCTGCAAAACGTGCCGATCGCGAACGCCAGTGTCGTCGTGCTCAATTTCACGCTGCAATTCGTGCCGCTGGCAGAACGGGATGCAGTGCTGGGCAACATCTACAATGGCTTGCAACCCGGCGGGGCGCTGGTGCTGTCGGAAAAGATCCGTTTCGAGAATCCGGTCATGCAGGAACTCACCACTGACCTGCACCATGCATTCAAGATAGCCAACGGCTATTCGGCGCTGGAAGTGAGCCAGAAACGGAACGCCCTCGAAAACGTGCTGATCCCGGAAACACTCGCCGGACACGAGGAACGCCTGCGTCGCGCAGGCTTCCGCAATTTCGGCGCCTGGTTCCAGTGCTTCAATTTCCTGTCACTGGTGGCGATCAAGTGAATCGCATTGCCGCATTTGACTACAGCGTGCTGCAACAGCAGCTGCAGGGAACGCGTTTGCAAACATTTGCTGACGCGATCCCGGCACTGGTGGAAAAACACTTCAGCCGCGAACGCTGGGGCGATATCCCGCGCTGGCTGGCTTGCCTGCAGCAACTGCCACTGTTGACACCAGACAGGATTGCTATTGATAGCGACTGTGTCAGCCTGCAGCGCGACAACGCACTTGATGATGCCACACGCACCCAACTCGAGCAGGCACTTCGCGGCCTGCACCCCTGGCGCAAAGGGCCGTTCGATCTGTTCGGCGTGCACATCGATACCGAATGGCGCTCGGACTGGAAATGGCAGCGCATTGCGCCGCATATCGGCTCACTGGCCGGACAGACAATCCTCGACGTCGGCTGCGGCAGCGGCTATCACTGCTGGCGCATGCGCGGCGCCGGCGCGAGGCTCGTCATCGGCATTGACCCGTCGCCCCTGTTTATCGTGCAGTACTGGGCGCTGCAACAATTCATCCAGGACCCACAGGTTTTTGTGCTGCCTGCCCCGTGTGAGGAGTTGCCTGCCGACTTGCAGGCCTTCGACACCGTGTTCTCGATGGGCGTGCTGTATCACCGCCGCAGCCCGCTGGACCATTTGCTGGAATTGCGCCAGCTGCTGAAACCCGGCGGGCAACTCGTGCTGGAAACGCTGGTGATTGGCGGTGACGAGGATGCCGTGCTGGTGCCGCGCGACCGCTATGCACGCATGGGCAATGTCTGGTTCATACCGAGCGTGGCCGCCACAGTGCGCTGGCTGGAAAAAATGCGCTTTGGCGACGTGCAGGTGATCGATGTCTGCCGCACCACCACCGGGGAACAACGCAGCACTGACTGGATGACGTTCCAGTCACTGGCCGATTTCCTTGACCCGCAAGACAGCAGCCGTACGATCGAAGGCTACCCGGCGCCGCTGCGGGCAGTGATCACCGCGCGCAGCTGATCGCTGGCGCCGTTACAGGATCAGTTTGCCCAGCCACCAGCAAGCGGCTGCGATCAACGCACTGCACGGAATGGTAAAGATCCACGCCCAGACGATGGTGCCGGCAATACCCCAGCGCACGGCCGACAACCGGCGGTTCGCGCCGACGCCGACAATCGCACCGGTGATCGTGTGCGTGGTCGACACCGGTATACCCATCGACGTGGCGAAGAACAGCATCACCGAGCCGGCGGTCTGCGCTGCAAAACCGCCAACGGGGCGCAACTTGGTGATCTTCTGCCCCATCAGCTTGATGATGCGCCAGCCACCAAACGCTGTGCCAAGACCGATCGCGGCATAACAGGCCACCACGACCCAGTACGGCACATGCTCATCCTTTGCTGTCACGCCGGCAGCAATCAGCAGCATCCAGATGATGCCGATGGTTTTCTGCGCGTCGTTGCCGCCGTGGCCGAGCGCATAGGCCGACGCCGATACCAGTTGCAGGCGACGCGACCAGTTATCAACCTTGCGCGGCGTCGTGTCACGGCACAGCCAGGAAATGAGCAACATCACCAGGCCGCCGAGCAGCATGCCCACCAGCGGCGAGATGAAAATGAAAGACACAGTCTTGATGATGCCGGATGAGATCAGCGAGCCGAAGCCCGCTTTCGCTACGGCCGCGCCGATCAGCCCGCCAATCAGCGCATGGGAAGACGACGAAGGAATACCGAAATACCAGGTGATCACGTTCCACGCGATTGCCGCGACCAGCGCCCCGAACACGACGTAATGGTCGATGATGGCCGGGTCAATGGTGCCCTTGCCCACCGTGGCTGCCACCTTGAGTTCGAAGACAAAGATCGCAACAAAATTGAAGAAGGTTGCCAGCATCACCGCCTGGTGTGGCTTCAGCACGCGCGTAGAGACCACCGTGGCAATGGCATTGGCGGCATCGTGGAAGCCGTTCATGAAATCGAAAGCCAGCGCCAGGCCGATCAGGAAAATCAGCACGCCGAGGGACATCTGCAACTGGTCCATGACAGTGACCGCTTACGAATTTTCGAGAACGATGGCTTCGAGGATGGTGGCTACCGCCTTGCAGCAGTCGGTCACGGTTTCCAGCAATTCGTAGATCGCCTTCATCTTGATCAGCTCGCGCACATCCTGTTCCTCGCGGAACAGTTTCGACATGGCATCGCGCAGCACGCGGTCGGCCTCGGATTCGTACTGGCTGATTTCCTTGCAGGCGGTGAGGATCGCCGGCCCGTTGTTCATGTTGTGCAGCTGACCGACAGCCTGCTCCATCAGTTCGACCGAGGCGCGGATGATTTCAGCAAAGCGGATGCACTCGGGCGTGGCGCGGCGGATGTCATAGGTCGCCACCGTGCCGGCAGCGTCCTGCATCGTGTCGAGCACGTCATCGAGGTGCTTGACCAGCTGGTGGATCTCGTCGCGGTCCAGAGGGGTGATGAAGGTCGCATGCAACATGGCCATCGTTTCGTCGACGATCTTGTCGGCGCGCGCCTCGATCGTGTCCAGTGTCTCGGCATGCGCCGCCGCCGCCGCTTGCGACTGGCTCAGGGCGGCCATCACCGCCACCAGCGCATCGGCACCGCGCACGATCTCTTTCACATGCGCATTGAACAGGTCGAAGAACTTGACTTCACGAGGCATGAATCGGCCGAACATATGGCACCTGGCAATCACCAACGGGGCGGCAAGATTACCGTTTATGTCAGTTTTGTGACAGCGACCTGCATCAAAAAGTGTTCACACGGGAACAATACGCCTTATCATTTGCAGACCGCCCAACCGTGATATTACCTGCCGTGCCCTCCCGTGCTGTCGCCGGCTTTTGCCTGCTGTTTGCTTCCTGCCTGCTGTGCCTGTCCGGCTGCGAGTCCGTCTCGCAAGCACCGCCGGCCATCCCGGCCACCAGTGGGTCACCAGCACCGAAACCACTACCCCACCGCGCCGACCACGTCGTGGTGGAGAAAAGCAAGCGTTTGCTAACCCTCTACCATAATAACCAGCCATTCCTGACCCAGAAGATCGCCCTCGGCCGCAACCCGGTCGGCGCCAAGACCTGCTCCGGTGACTACAAGACCCCCGAGGGACGTTACACGGTGACAGGACGCAATCCCGCTTCGCACTATTACCGCTCCCTGCGACTGTCGTACCCTAATGCCAGCGATATTGCCAAGGCACGCAAGCAGGGCTGCAGTCCCGGCGGCAACATCGCGATCCATGGCCTGGAAAACGGCTATGAGTGGGTCGGCCGCACACACCGCGATGCCGACTGGACCAACGGCTGTATTGCCGTCACCAACCAGGAGATGGACCAGCTGTGGCGCCTGATACCCAACGGAACCCCGGTGGAGATACGCCCTTGATACACCATCACAAACCATTGCGGCGCATGGTACTGGCCTTGTCCCTGCTGGCCAGCGGGACACTGCACGCTGCCGTATTCCCGCTACCCATGGAAGGGGAGTCGCTGGTCGGCCGCGAGCGGATGGTCACCGCCCGCCATGAGGACACACTGGTCGACATCGCGCGCGCCAATGATCTCGGCTTCGACGAGATCGTCAACGCCAACCCGGCCGTGGATACCTGGTTGCCGCGAGCCGGCACACCGGTGGTGCTGCCGCACCTGTACCTGCTGCCGGATGCACCCCGCCAGGGTATCGTCATCAATGTCGCGGAAATGCGGCTCTACTACTACCCCAAGCCGGCGAAGGGTGAAAGCGCGGTCGTGGAGAGCTACCCGATCAGTATCGGCCGCAGCGACTGGAACACCCCGCTCGTCACCACCAAGGTCACCCGCAAGGTCGTTGACCCGGTCTGGTACCCGCCGGCCTCGCTGAAGCGCGAACGCCTGCAACAGGGTGACCCGCCGCTGCCCGACGTGGTTCACCCGGGGCCGGACAACCCGCTGGGCCAGCATGCACTCTACCTGGGTACGCCGTCTTACCTGATCCACGGCACCAACAAGGAATACGGCATCGGCATGCAGGTCACCCACGGTTGCATGCGCCTGTACCCCGAGGACATCCGGCACCTCTACGAAACCGTGCCGGTCGGCACGCCGGTGCGCATTGTCAACCAGCCGTACAAGGTCGGCTGGAGCGAGGGGGTGCTGTATGTGGAGGTGCATCCCTGGCTGGAAGGCACCCCGGACAGCCAGAAGCAGGATACCCGCCAGCTGATCCGGCTGGTGGAGAAGAATCTTGTCGAATACATGGATTACCCGGTGGACTGGCAGGCCGTCGAACAGGCCCGCATCGAGGCCACTGGCCTGCCGGTCGCCGTCGGGCCGACCGTCACCCCGATCAACCTGTCCCCCTGACCCGCATCCCTGCTGGCGGGCATAAAAAAACCCGCGGCCCGGGAGGGCAGCGGGTTTCCTGTCACCGTCGAAAGACGGCCTGGGAGTCCAGGTCTTACTTGTACATGGACTTCTTGAAGGCGCGGTCGATCTTGGTGTTGGCATCGTCAGCAGACTGCTTGGCTTCGTCAGCGGTTTGCTGGGCGGCAGCGGCAGCAGCCTTGGCTTCGTCAGCAGTGCGCTGGGCAGCGGCTGCTTCTTCACGTACCGCTTCCAGGTCATTCTGGCTGGCACAACCGGCGGCCAGCACGAGGGTGGCAGCAACAACAGAGGCTTTCAACAGAGTGGCTTTCATCAGAGGCTCCCTTTGATCGGAAAAAACACAGTAAAAACAGAAGGCAGGATTAGAACCATCCTCCCTGCCCGTGAGGACCAAATAAGGCTAGCACAAAATTTCCGTCAGGGGTTGATAAAGGACAATCATTCCGGCAACAGGCCGCGCTGCTGTAAATGCAGCAGCATACGCCCGGCGGCAAAGGCATTGCCCTGCTCGTTGAGGTGCGGGTCATCGCGGAACGTGAGCGGATACTGGCCTGCCTGGCGGAAGTCATCCAGCAGCGCTATCACCGGATAGGGCTTTTGCGCCGCCACCCCGGCAAAATAGCGGAACGGTTCCAGCAGGTAGGGGCCGTCCAGCGGGTACTGGTCGCGCTCCCAGTTGTCGGGTGCCTCGCGCGGGTTGAACTGGAAGTGGCGGGGCAACACAAACAACACGAACGGCACCCGGAGCTCATCCCGGCAATAGGCATGGATCGCATCGACATTCGCCATGAGCTCATCGAAATAGGGCAGGGTCTCGGCCAGCGGTCGCTCCACGATGAAAAAATGCCGACCGGGCACCCCGAAAGCCAGGCGGGCCAACCACTCCGATTGCCAGGCGCTTTGGTTGGCAAGGCTCAGCAACTGCGTGATAGCCGGCAGGTAGTGCCCCAAGCGAAAGCCATAACGCCGCTCGAGGATGTTGCGGTACAGCCTGTCGTCGAAGATGTCGGTCATGTCGACCGTCAGCACCACCAGGTCTGGCCGGTATTTCGCCCCGATATCGCGCAACAGTCTGCCTGACAGCAGTGGCGAGGACGACACCCAGCCGAAATTGACCGCATGCAGGCTGGTGTGGCCCGCGGCGTGGGCCTGTTTCTCGAACTGCGCCGGCAGGGTCTTGCCCTGCAGCACGCGCCAGCCATAGGTGAACGAGTCGCCAAGGAACAGCACATTGAAGCCGGCATCGGTGAAGGCCTCTGCCTCATGTTCGGCGCGGATGCCATCCCGGTTGACGTTGTCATGGTAAGCAGGGGTCATGCGGTGGTCGGGATTGCCGACAATGTTGCGCTCCTGCCAGGGCTGGAAATAGAGCACTCGCAAGCCGTACTCAAGCAACAGCACACTGGCCACCAGTGACAGGCCCACCAGCAGCAGCGACAACAGCGTGTTTCTCATGTATCGATCCCGGCGGGTGGCTGCGCCGAGCATAGCGTGCTGCACCCTGCCCGTCGACAGCGGTGTGCTACACTGCGGCGGTTTTTCACCTGATGGCCTGCCCGAATCGTAATGCTTGACTGGATAAAAAGCCGCGTCGCCCGTGTCACCCGGCCTGGCAAGGGGCCTGTCGCCAACAACAAACCGGTCGCGGTCGTGCTGCCGCCGGCACAGCACGGCATCCCGGAAGAGAAAATCAGCACCAATGCGCTGCGTGTGCTCGACCGCCTGCACGAGGCTGGCTACGAGGCACATATTGTCGGCGGCGGCGTGCGCGATCTGCTGCTGGGCCTACGGCCGAAAGATTTTGATGTCGCGACCAATGCCACGCCGGAACAGGTGCGCCAGGTCTTCCGGAACTCGCGCATCATCGGCCGCCGCTTCCGCATCGTGCACGTGCTGTTCGGCCGCGATGTCATCGAAGTCACCACCTATCGCGGCCACCACAGCAATGCGGAGGATCAGTCACAGGGCGAGGTGCATGACAGCGGTTTGCTGTTGCGTGACAACGTCTACGGCACCATCGAGGAAGACGCTGTGCGGCGCGATTTCACGGTCAATGCGCTGTACTACGGTGTCGACGGCAATGTGCGCGATTTCTGCAACGGCATGCGCGATATCGGTTTGCGCCGCATCCACATCATCGGCGACCCGGAGACACGCTACCGCGAGGATCCGGTGCGCATGCTGCGCGCCGTGCGCCTCGCCGCCAAGCTCGACTTCACACTGGAAAAGCACACGGCAGCGCCCATTGCCCGGCTGGCGACCCTGCTGAATGACATCTCCAACGCGCGCTTGTTCGACGAGATGGTCAAGCTATTCATGGCAGGCAGTGCCGTGAAAACCTATGAACTGATGATTGAGCACCAGCTGTTCCAGGTGCTGTTTCCCGGCCCGGCCCGCCTGTTGCAACCGGGCAACTACAGCGACCGGCTGATCCGCCAGGCGTTGGCCAACACCGACACCCGCATCCGCAATGACCAGCGCGTGACGCCGGCCTTCCTCTGTGCCGCCATCCTGTGGCCTGCGCTGCAGCAACAACAGCAACACGCCCAACACGGCGGCTTGCCACCTTATGAGGCGCTGCAGAAAGCCGCCCAGAAAGTGATCAGCGAACAGGTCAAGCGCATCGGCATTCCCAAGCGATTCTCACAGCCGATGCAGGAAATATGGGAATTGCAATGGCAGCTCACGCGCCGCCAGGGCGGACGCGCAGAACGCATGCTGGAGCACCCGCGTTTCCGCGCAGCCTATGATTTCCTGCTGTTGCGTGAACAGGCCGGTGAGGACCTGCAAGGCCTCGGCCAGTGGTGGACCGACTTCCAGGCGGCCGAGGGCAACGAACGAGAGCGGCTGCAGCGGGAGCTGGGCCGGACGGAAGGGTCGTCGCGCAGCGGCCGGCGCCGGCGCGGCGGGCGCAACCGCGGCGGCAACCGCGCACCGCAACAACACTGAACCCGGCCGATGCCAGCACCGGCAGTCACGGCCTACATCGGCATCGGCAGCAACCTCGCCCATCCGCGCCAGCAGGTGCAGCGGGCCGTGGAAGCCCTGAAAGCCATCCCCGCCTCCCGCTTGCTGGCCGTATCACCCTGGTACGGTAGCCATCCGGTCGGGGGTCCGGCCGGACAACCCGACTACCTCAACGGTGTCGCCTGCCTGCAGACTCGCCTCGCCCCCCTGGCCTTGCTGGATGCCCTGCAAGCTATCGAACAACAGCAAGGCAGGGTACGCCACACGCGCTGGGGCGCCCGCACCCTGGATCTCGACCTGTTGCTGTACGGTAACGACATCATCGACAGTGAGCGCCTCTCCGTGCCGCACCCGCGCCTGGCCGAACGCGCCTTCGTGCTGGTGCCGCTGGCAGACCTGGCACCCACACTCCAGCTTCCCAACGGGTGCAGTGTTGCGTCATTATTGGGGCAGACTGCCACCACCGGCCTATGGCCTGTGGCTGGCTGCCATTCCGACAACGACACGCCGCAGCGATGACTGACGATCCTTTCGACAACCTGCATTTCGATTTCGAGGGCCGCACACTGCCGCGCTTCGTGGCGGTGGAGGGCAACATCGGCGTCGGCAAGACCACGCTCGCCAGGCGGCTGGCCAGCACCTTCAATTACGAAACGCTGCTGGAATCGGCTGAGGACAACCCGTTCCTCGAGCGCTTCTACCAGGACCGCAAGCGCAATGCGCTGCCTACCCAACTGTACTTCCTGTTCCAGCGCAGCCAGCAGTTCCGCGAACTGCGCCAGGGCGACATGTTCTCGCCATTGCGCGTGGCTGACTTCCTGATCAACAAGGATCCGCTGTTTGCCCGCATCACGCTGGACGACGACGAGTTCGGCCTCTACAAGAAAGTCTATGACCAGCTGATCATCGATGCGCCCAAGCCCGACCTCGTGGTCTACCTGCAGGCACCGGTCGATGTACTGCTGAAGCGCATCCGCCAGCGAGGCGTGGTGGCCGAGCAGCGCATCGAGCAAGACTACCTGCAACAGCTGAACGATGCCTACACGCAGCTGTTCCACTACTACAGCGATGCCCCGCTGCTGATCGTCAATGCCACGGAAATCGACCTGGCCAACAACCCGCAGCACTACCGCCAGCTGGTCGATTACCTGCTGACGATCCGCAACGGCCGCCACTACTACAACCCGGCTACGATCTGAGTCGGCAGGAATCGCGATGCGCACCATCACCATCAACACACTGCAGGCCATGAAACAGGACGGCGAGAAATTTGCCGTGCTGGCCGCGTACGATGCGACTTTCGCCCACTTCATCAGTGAAGCCGAGGTGGAAGTCATCCTGGTCGGCGACTCGCTGGGCATGGTGGTGCAAGGACATGACACGACGATCCCGGTCACGGTCGAGCAGATTGCCTACCACACGGCCGCCGTGAAACGCGGCGCGCGCCGCTCCTTCATCATCGCCGACATGCCATTCATGAGTTATGGCGACTGTGGCAGCGCCCTGCGCAATGCCGCGACCCTGATGCAGGCCGGTGCGCAGATGGTCAAGCTCGAGGGCGGCGCCTGGCTGGCCGACACCTTCCACCAGATGGCCGAGCGCGGCATCCCGACCTGCGCACACCTGGGCCTCACGCCACAGTCCGTCAACAAGTTTGGCGGCTACAAGGTGCAGGGGCGCGATGCCGACCACGCACAGCAGATCCTCAGCGATGCCATTACCCTCGAACAGGCCGGTGCCGACCTGCTGGTGCTTGAGTGTGTGCCGACGCCACTCGCGGCGGAGATCAGCCGCAGCCTGTCGATACCGGTCATCGGCATCGGTGCCGGCCCGCATACGGATGCCCAGGTGCTCGTGCTGTACGACATGCTGGGCCTGACGCCGAGCCGCGCGCCGAAGTTCACGAAGAACTTCCTGCTCGGCCAGCCGGATATCCCGGCGGCCCTGCGCGCTTATGTCGAGGACGTCAAAAGCGGCGCCTTTCCTGCCGAAGAACACAGCTTCAAGTAAAAGGACCAGTGACGATGAAACGCCGCGGCATTCTCTACACCGTTTCCGCACCGTCCGGTGCCGGCAAGACGAGCCTGGTCAAGGCGCTGCTGGAACAGTGCGACACCCTGCGCGTGTCGGTCTCGCACACCACCCGCCCACAGCGGCCGGGCGAGGTCGACGGCGTGAACTACCATTTCATCGACCGCAGCAGTTTCGAGTCCATGCTGGTCAGCGGCGCTTTCCTCGAGCAAGCCGAGGTGTTCGGCAACCTGTATGGCACCTCGCAACAATGGGTCGAGGACACGCTGGCCGCCGGCCTCGACGTCATCCTCGAGATCGACTGGCAGGGCGCCGAACAGATACGGCGCCTGATGCCGGACAGCATCGGCATCTTCATCCTGCCGCCCTCCCTGTCGGCCCTGGTCGAGCGGCTGAACGGCCGTGGCCAGGATGACCCGGCCGTGATCGAGCGGCGCATGGCCCAGGCGCGCAGCGAGATCTCGCATTACAGCGAAGCCGACTACCTCGTGGTCAACGACGACTTCGACCGCGCGCTGGCCGACCTCATCGCCATCGTCCGCGCCCAGCCGCTGCAGCTGCGCCACCAGCGCGATACCCTGCAGGGCCTGTTGCAGAACCTGTTGTCCTGACAGCCGGCACCATGCAGGCGCTGCACGCATCGCTGCAGGCCCGGGCAAGGCAGGCCCTGCGCGCCGCCCGGCTGGAGCCACTAGCACTGCCGCAATGCCCCACTGTCCGCCTGTACCTGCTGAATGCCGATTTTTCCAGCGCCGCGCTGTCACCGGCCGAAATCGAGGCCGCCATGCACATGCCCTGCTACTGGCTGTTCTGCTGGGCCAGCGGCCAGGTGCTGGCCCGCCATATCCTCGAACACCCGGACACCGTACGCGGCAAGGCAGTCGCGGATTTTGGGGCCGGTTCCGGGGTGGTGGCGATTGCCTGCGCCCTGGCCGGTGCCAGAACGGTCTACGCCTGCGACATCGACCCCGACTCCCGTGACGCCTGCGAACTCAACGCACGGCTGAACGGGGTGCACCTGCAGGTGGTCAGCACACTGGACGAAATAGCCGAGCCGCTGGATCTGGTCGCCGTCGCCGACGTGCTGTACGACCGCGACAACCTGCCGCTGCTACCCCTGTTCCTGCGCCATGCGCCGCAGGTGCTGCTGGCCGACTCGCGCCTGCGCAACATGCCCGACACCAGCTACCGGCTGCTGGGCGAATACGATTCGTGCACCCTGCCCGACCTCGACGAGCATGCAGAATTCCGCCGCGTCAGGATATACGGGGCCGGCGCTATTGAGGCGCCTGCCGCCTTTGCGTAAACTGGCAGGCCGTATTGGCGCCGGGCTCGTCCCAGCACCTTCCCTGCAACACACCAAGGTCACACCATGGCACGCATCACCGTAGAAGACTGTCTCGATCACGTGGAAAACCGCTTTGAACTGGTCATGATCGGCACCAAGCGCGCCCGCCAGCTGGCCGTGAAGGGTCGCGAGCCGATGGTGCCGTGGGAAAACGACAAACCCACCGTTGTCGCACTGCGAGAGATCGAACTGGGCCTGGTCACGCCGGAAGTCCTTGAAGAGCAGCCGGAAGACCGCTTCAAGCACCTGGCCGAACAGGCGTTCGAGAACGTGCACGCGCCGGAAGACGACAACGACTGAGGCCAGCGGGGGCAGCCTGATTGCAAGCCATCGATGCTTTCTGTCACAAGCTGTCCTCCTACCTGCCGCCTGCGCACGTCCAGCAGGTGCGCCGCGCCTACTTCTACGCCGAACAGGCCCATGACGGCCAGAAACGCCGCAGCGGCGAGCCGTATGTGACCCATCCGCTGGCCGTGGCCGGCATCCTCGCCGACCACCGCCTCGACCACCACAGCCTCATGGCAGCCCTGCTGCACGATGTCATCGAGGACACCGGCATCCCCAAAGCGGCACTGGCGCAGCAGTTTGGCGACACGGTCGCCGAGCTGGTAGATGGCGTGAGCAAACTGACACAGATCGAGTTCAACTCCAAGGCCGAGGCCCAGGCCGAGAATTTCCAGAAAATGACGATGGCGATGGCGAAGGACATCCGCGTCATCCTGGTCAAGCTGGCCGACCGCCTGCACAACATGCGCACCCTTGGCGTGCTGAAACCGGACAAGCGCCGCCGCATCGCCCGCGAAACGCTCGAGATCTATGCCCCGATCGCCAACCGCCTCGGCATGAACAGCCTGCGTGTCGAGTTCCAGGATCTCGGTTTCCAGGCAATGTACCCGATGCGCGCCCGCCGCATTGCCGCTGCCGTGCGCAATGCCCGCGGCCACCGCAAGGAAATCGTCAGCAAGATCGAGGACAGCATACGCCGCTGCCTCGAACGCGAAGGCCACATAGCGGAAGTCACCGGGCGGGAAAAGCACCTTTACAGCATCTACCTCAAGATGAAGGCGAAGAAGAAATCCTTCTCCGACATCATGGATGTCTATGCCTTTCGCATCGTGGTCGACAACGTCGACAGCTGTTACCGCGTACTCGGTGCCGTGCACAGTCTCTACAAGCCGGTGCACAGCGAGTTCCGCGACTACATCGCCATCCCGAAGGCCAACGGTTACCAGTCCCTGCACACGGTACTGATCGGCATGCACGGCCTGCCGATCGAGGTGCAGATCCGCACGCGTGAAATGGATGTGGTGGCCGAGAGCGGCATCGCCTCACACTGGCTGTACAAGAGCAGTGAAGACAACAAGCCGTCCGCGAGCGAAGTGCGGGCGCGCGAGTGGATCAAGGGTCTGCTGGAATTGCAGCAGCGCGCCGGCAACTCACTGGAATTCATCGAGCACGTAAAAGTCGACCTGTTCCCGGACGAGGTCTATATCTTCACGCCGACCGGCGAGATCATCGAGCTGCCGGCCGGTGCCACGGCGGTCGATTTTGCCTATGCCGTGCATACCGATGTCGGCAACAGTTGCGTGGCCTGCCGCATCAACCGCCAGCTGGCACCGCTGTCACAGCCACTACAAAGCGGCCAGACCGTATCGATCGTCACTGCACCGGGCGCGCAGCCAAACCCTGCCTGGCTCAATTTTGTCACCACCGGCAAGGCGCGCAGCGCGATCCGCCACTTCCTGAAAACCCAGCGCCATGCAGAATCGATCGAACTCGGCCGCCGACTGCTGGAGAAGGCGCTGCTCGGCATGGGCCAGAACCTGGCCAGTGTCGAACCGACACGCATGGCCGACATGGTGCAACAGGCCGGCGTCGAGCACTTTGACGATATCCTCGAAGAAATCGGCCTCGGCAATCGTGTGGCGTATGTCGTCGCCAAGCGCTTGTTGCCGCCGGAGGAACTGCAACCGGCCTCAGGCAGCAAGGGCACGCGGCGCGCGCAGGCACCACTGATGATTGATGTGGCCGACGGCATGGTGATCAGTTTTGCCAAGTGCTGCCGCCCGATTCCCGGCGACCCGATCGTGGCACACATGAGCGCCGGCCGCGGGCTCGTCGTGCATACGGACAATTGCAAGAACATTGCCGAGCTGCGCGAGAATCCCGAGAAGTGCATGATCGTCAACTGGTCGCCGGATGTGAGTGGCGAATTCATTGTCGACATACGCGTCGAGGTCAACAACGAGCGCGGCATCATCGCGCAACTCGCCACCAAGATCACCGAGATGGAAGCCAACATCGACAAGATCGCGCTGGAAGAGAAAGATGCCGGCTTCAATGTCATCACCCTCTCCATATCCGTGCGCAATCGCATCCATCTGGCCAACATCATGCGCCGCATCCGCACCTTGCGGCCGGTGTTGCGCACCGTGCGCGTCAAGAACTGATTCCACTCCATAACATTTTTGCGGATATCACCATGACCAACAAAGCCGTCATCCAGACCGAAAAAGCCCCTGCTGCGATCGGCACCTACTCGCAGGCGATCAAGGTCAACAACACTGTCTACCTGTCCGGCCAGATCCCGCTGGATCCAGCCACCATGCAACTGGTGGAAGGCGACATGCGCGCGCAAGTGGCGCGTGTGTTCGACAACCTCGCCGCCGTTTGCGAAGCCGCCGGTGGCAGCCTGAAAGATATCGTCAAGCTGAATATTTTCCTCACCGACCTCGGCCATTTCGCCCTCGTCAACGAAGTGATGGCGACCTACTTCACGCAGCCCTACCCGGCGCGCGCAGCGATCGGCGTGGCCAGCCTCCCGCGTGGCGCCCAGGTGGAAATGGACGGGATCATGGTCATCTGACGCAGGCAACCGCATGGCCGAGATCCTGCACAGTATCGACGAGGCCGTAACGCGCTGCCTGCGCATCGCCGGCAAGCACCTGCGCCTGGCCATGCCGCTCGGCATCGGCAAGCCCAATGCACTGGCCAATGCACTCTACCGTGCCGCACAGCAGGATCCGGCACTGCAGCTCGACATCTACACAGCACTCTCGCTGCTGAAACCGCACGCAAGCAGCGAACTGGAACAGCGTTTCCTGGGGCCGCTGGTCGAGCGCCTTTTCGGTAACTACCCTGACCTCGACTACGCCCTAGCCATGCAGCGCAACACGCTGCCAGCCAATGTCACCGTGCACGAATTCTTCCTGAAGTCCGGCGACTGGCTCGGCAACCGCCATGCGCAGCAGCATTACATCAGCAGCAACTACACGCACATCGCACGCGACATGGCCGGCAAGAGTCCGAATGTGGTGGCGCAGGCTGTTGCGGCACGCGAAGACAACGGCCAGCTGCGGCTGTCACTATCCTGCAATCCCGATGTCACACTCGACCTTGCCAGCAGCGTGAAAGAACAGCGCAAGGCAGGCATGGGCAACCTGCTGGTAGCCGTCATCAACCGCGAACTGCCGTTCATGCCGGGCAATGCCGAAGTGCCGATGGATTTTTTCGACCTTGTTGTCGATGACCCGACCGGCACGCACACATTGTTCTGCACACCGAACATGAAAGTCGCACGTGCTGACTACGCCATCGGCCTGCTCGCCAGCAGCCTGGTGCAGGACGGCGGCACGCTGCAGATCGGCATCGGCTCGCTCGGCGATGCGATTGCCCACAGCCTGATCCTGCGCGACCGGCAAAACAGCGAATACCACCAGCTGCTGGCTGCACTGCAACCCCAGGCATCGCCGCTATCACAACCAGATGTTTTTTCGGAAGGCCTTTACGGCTGCTCGGAAATGTTCGTCAACGGCCTGCTGGAGCTGGTGAAAGCCGGCATCATCCGCCGGCGCGTCACGGACGAAAACACCGGTCGCGATGTCATCCTGCACGGCGGTTTTTTCATCGGTCCCCGCGCCTTTTACCAGGCCCTGCGCGAGATGCCCGACGAGCAGCGCTCGCTGATCGACATGAGCAGCATCACCTTCATCAACCATCTCTACAGCGACCCGTTCGGCACAGAGAACACGAAACGCCAGCAGCGCCAGAAAGCCGCATTCATCAATACCTGCATGATGGTTACCTTGTCGGGCGCCGCTGTTTCCGATGCACTCGACGATGGCCGCGTGGTCAGCGGTGTCGGCGGGCAGTACAACTTTGTCGCCATGGCGCACGAACTGCCGGAGGCGCGCTCGATCCTGATGCTGCGCAGCTGGCGCATGAAAGACGGAAAAGCGCAATCCAATATTGTCGAACACTACGCGCACTGCACGATCCCGCGCCACCTGCGCGACATAATCATCACCGAATACGGCATCGCCGACCTGCGTGGCAAAAGCGACAGTGAAGTCATTGCCGCACTGCTGAATGTCGCCGATTCGCGTTTCCAGCCCACCCTGCTTGCTGCGGCAAAAGCACAAGGCAAGTTGCCGGAGTCTTACGAGATCCCGGCGGTGCACCGCAACAACACGCCGGAGCAACTGAAAGCGAGGCTCGCCCCTTTCCGCCACTTGCTGCCGGATTTCCCCTTCGGCCATGACTTCACGGATGACGAACTGGTCATCGTCAATGCCTTGCAGAAACTGAAAGCCGCGAGCGAGCACCCGCTGGAACTGCTGAAGGCAGTTGTGAATGCGCTGCTGGCAGAAAACGAGGTTCCCGAGCGCTACCTGGCGCGCATGGGATTTGCCGAAAGCAATTCGCTGAAAGAACGCCTGCTGAAAAAACTTTTCTCCGGCAATCTCTGATCCTGCGCCGGCCGGCCAAACAACAGCACAACCAGCGCCAGCCACAGGCAGTATGGCGCCAGTGGTTTCAGTGCCGCCAGTTGGCCCACCAGCCATGCCGCTGGCGCATAGCGCAACATGACGGACTGTTCACCTTCACGCAGCACCAGCGCATAGAGTTCGTCTGTGCTGCCGCCGAAGCTGTATGACAATAACGGATACACCTGTTCAGGCGATAGTGCCATCGACAACAATGCCAACCCCGCCAGCGATAACGCCAGCACACTGGCAGACGACAAGGCCAGCGTAAACACCAGCAAGGCCGGCAGCAAGAGCATGACCTGGTACTGCAACCAGTAGTTGGGCATGATGAGCAACATGGTCACCAACGCCAGCGAAAATACCAGCGTTTCATTGCGGGCACTGCCTGGCTGGCGGCGCCACAGCACCAGCAACCATGCGGCGAGGAAAAAGAATCGCAGAGCAGTGCATATTGCGCGTGCAGCCGCGTGGCTGATGCCGTCAGGGAACAGGTAGAACACCAGGTGCAGGTTTTCAGCCCAGCCGACCGGCTGTTCGGCCAGCAACACCGGCAGGATGGTGCCGGTGTAGTAACCCACTTCAGCGATGCCGAACACCAGTAGCGCCACCAGCGATACCAGCGTGGATGCCACGGCAAACGCCAGCAAGGCCCGCCAGTTGCGTTGCCACAACAGCACCGTGAGCAGGAATACCGGGTATATCTTGGCTGTGGCGGCCAGTGCCAGCAACGCGCCGGCGAACAGCGGATAAGTGCGCAGCGTGAGCAGCACCAGCGTGAACAGCAACAGGAAGATGACCTCTATGGCGATCAGCGTCAGCCCGTTGAAAAACGGCGTGAAATGCAAGGTGACAAGTACAGCAATAACGCCGTAAACCATTGGCCACAGCCTGGCGGCAAGCTTGTCGTCGCAAACCGGCGCCAGCTGCATGAGGTTGTTGCCAAGCCGGACAAGCAGGACAACCGCGAGCAGGTAGGCCACCAGCAATAGCCAGCGACAGTATTCAAAGAACAGCGGTGGCATGCCATGCCGCATCCACGGTGCAATATAGAGCTGGAATGGCGGCGGGAACTTGTATACCGCCGCATTGGGCAGGTATGCCATCACCACATTGTCGGCACGCTGGTACAGTTGTCCGGTTTGCCAGAACGTCTCCGCCTGCCTGGCAAAGATGCGCATATCTACCGGGTCAACCGGCAGGATTGCCGCCACTGCCGCGATGAAACCGGGCAGCGACAGCCACAGCACCAAAGCGGCCAGCAGCAACACACAGCAGGCAGCGATGCGCCCGTCGCGCGTCCGCATCAGGTCAGCCCCCATCAGGTCACTGCATCCAGCCGCCGCCGGAACTCTGCCATGATCAGGTCGTACAGTTTGTCTTTCAGGAAAGCATCTTCCACACCTGCCTCGACCGACGGGTTGTCATTCACCTCGATGATATAGACCTTGTCGCCTTTCTGTTTCAGGTCAACGCCGTAGAAGCCGTTGCCGATGCGCTTGCACACATCCAGCGCCGCCTTGATAACCGCATCAGGCGCCTCATAGGTCGGCAGCGTGTCAAAATCCCCCGACTGGGTTTTCTCGCCTTCGTGGTGATAGATCTGCCAGTGTTTCTTCGCCATGTAATAGCGGCAGGCATACAGCGGCTGGTTGTTGAGCACGCCAATGCGCCAGTCGAAGTCGGTGTAGATGTATTCCTGCGCCAGCACCAGCGCACTCTTGTCGAACATCTCGTCAAGGCTCTGGCGCAGTTCTTCAATGGTTTCCGATTTGGTCACGCCGACAGAAAAAGAGCCGTCGGGAATTTTCAGCACTATCGGCAAACCTAGCTCGGCCACGATGCTGTCCAGCGACTGCGCTTTCTGCTTGTTGAGGATCAGTGTTTTCGGCGATGGCAGCTTGTAGGTATCCAGCAGGCTGGCGAGGTAGATCTTGTTGGTGCAACGCAGGATCGATTCCGGGTCGTCAATCACCACCATGCCTTCCGCCGCCGCCTTGCGCGCGAAACGGTAGGTATGGTGCGGCACGGAGGTGGTCTCGCGGATGAACAGTGCGTCGTATTCGGCGAGGCGGAACAGGTCCTTGCGACCGATGCGCTCGACCAGGATGCCGTGCTTCTTGCCGGCTTTCTCGAATTTTTTCAGCGCCGCCTCATCGCTGGGCGCCATCACTTCCTTCGGGTTGACCAGCATCGCCAGGTCATAGCGGTAAGTCTGCCGCGGGCGCTCCGGCCGCCAGACCTTGGACGCAAACACATCCAGTGCATTGGCAAACACGGTCTGCTCGGCATCATCCAGCGTCGGCAGGCCGACCATTTGTATCGACTGCAGGCGCCAGTTGCCCTTGCGGTGCACGGTGATCTCCATCACCGGGATCGGGTAGCGCTCGAAAATCTGCCGCGCCACCTCCTTCAACGGCTGCTCGTCGGTCTGGCCGAAATAGGCCTTGCAGGTGAATTGCAGGCCGTCCTTGCTGCCGAGCACGGCAGACAGCTGTTTGTCGAAATCCTCGTCCAGCAGGCTGAAGATGGCTTTCTCGTTCATGTCGGACAAGGTCTTGACCGACGGGATGACGCGATGGCCGCGCGCCTCGGCCAGCAGTGACACGTAATAGCCGACACTGAGATAGCGGTAACGCTTGCACAGGTTGATGACCTGCAGCCGCTCCTGGGCCTGGAACTGCTGGATGTAATCCTGGGCGCTGATCACATCCTCAGAGGGGTAGAACGCCCGCCAGTCTTCCAGCTTGTCGACGACAATCAGCAGACGACTCATGACCTGGCCTCTTTGCTTCCCGCATGTGCGGGGCATTATTGGGATAAAGCGCGGCTGCCGCAATCCACGCATGGAGCACAGGCCACCCCTACCGCTACAATAGCCGTTTACCTGACCAACACGGGATCCTGCATGGCTTTCACCCCCCGACGTGTCGTCGTCACCGGCATGAACGGCATCACTTCGCTGGGCCAGGACTGGCCGACCGTCGAGCGCGGCCTGCGCGCCCGCCGCAACGGTATCCGCGCCATGGATGAGTGGGCCGACATCGAAGGCCTGCTGACCCGCCTCGGCGGGCCGGTGCCGGATTTCGCGCGCCCTGCCCATTACTCGCGCAAGCAGACCCGCAGCATGGGCCGCGTGGCACTGATGGCCACCCGCACGGCCGAACTCGCCCTGGCCAACGCCGGCCTGCTGGACGACCCGTCGATCCGCAACGGCCGCATGGGCGTCTCCTATGGCTCCTGCAACGGCAGCACCGATGCCACCGTCAGCTTCGCCCGCATGTATGTCGACCGTTCCACCCGCTCGATGACGGCCACCACCTATGTCGAGATGATGAGCCACACCTGTGCGGTCAATATCGGCCTGTTCTTCGGCCTGACCGGGCGCATCATCCCGACGGCCAGCGCCTGCACCTCGGGCAGCCAGGGCGTTGGCTACGCCTATGAGGCGATCCGCTACGGCCTGCAGGACCTGATGCTGGCCGGCGGTGCCGAGGAACTCTGTGCCGCCGATTCGGCCGTGTTCGACACCCTGTTTGCCGCCAGCCTGAAGAATGACTCGCCGCAACTGACGCCGCGCCCCTTCGATCGCGACCGCGATGGCCTCGTGATTGGCGAGGGCGCCTGCTCGCTGGTACTGGAAGAGCTCGAACACGCCCAGGCCCGCGGCGCGACGATCCATGCCGAGATCGTCGGCTATGGCACCAATTCCGACGGTGCCCACATCACCCAGCCGACGGCGAGCACGATGCAGGCCGTCATGGAACTCGCCCTGCGCGACGCCGGGCTGCCAGCCTCCGCCATCGGTTATGTCAATGCGCACGGCACGGCCACCGAGCACGGCGACATCGCCGAAACCACGGCCACCCACGCTGTATTCGGCCCGCGCATGCCGATCAGCTCGCTGAAAAGCTATTTCGGCCACACCCTCGGCGCCTGCGGCGCGCTGGAGAGCTGGCTGTCGATCGAGATGATGAACCGCGACTGGTATGCGCCGACCATCAACCTCGACCACCTCGACCCGCGCTGCGGTGAGCTGGACTACATCACCGGCGCTGGCCGGGTGCTGCAAAACGAGTACGTGATGAGCAACAACTTCGCCTTTGGCGGCATCAACACCTCCCTGATCTTCAAACGGTGGACCTGAAGTATGCGCTGGTTCAATGCCGTCAACCGTTTCGTACTGGACAATATCCGCACCATCGAGATGGTCGGTGTCCTGATGCGGATCTTCAGTTTCAGCCTGGTCAGCTGGCTAGGGCCGGCCAGCCCCTTCATGTTCGTGTGGATCTTCAACACGATCGACGCCGTGATGCTGTCCTGGTGCTCGGCACTGAAGAAAGACGCGGCCTACACCCTGCTGAACACGTTCTGGATCCTGGTCGGCGTCGTCGGCATACTGCGCGCAGGCAATATCATCGGCCACTGAATACCCGACCCCTCACCACTGACTGCCAGGGAGCATCACCATGAAAAGATTCACTGTAGCGAGAAAGTTGGCCGCCATCGCCCTGCTGGCCGGCGCCGGCAACCTGTGGGCACTGACCGCCGCGGAGCAGCGCCACGTCGACATGCTGACCCAGGGCGGCATGGCCAGCGTCAAGCAAGCCGCGCAGGAAATGTTCAATGCCGGCGAGAAGAACCCGGCCGTGCTCGACTACCTCGCCGAGATCCTGCTGCGCCAGTACGCCAGCGCCACCCCGGGCGAGATTGATACGCTGTCCTGGGCGGCCAAGGCCCTCGGCCAGTCCGGCAACCCGCGCTACCGCGATACGCTGTCGGAAATCACCAACAGCAGCAGCGCCAACAAGAAATTGCGCAAGTATGCCGAAAAGGCACTGGATGACCTGGGCGATGGCCAGGTGCCGCAGTACAAGCGCGGCGGCGTATCCCTGAAAAGCGGCCATGCTGCCAGCAAGTCCAGCGCACGCGAAACGTCCAGTACCCCGCGCAGCAGCGGCCGCAACCAGCCGCTCAGTGCCGTACAGAAGGGCATGAGCATGGCGGAAGCCTATGACCTCGTCGGCGAGCCGACCACGAGCACCGGCCGCATCACCGGCAAGGCGTGGATCCCGTTCAATTTCCGCGGTGCCGATACTGCGCGACTGTACGCGCTGTACAAGGGCAAGGGGCGCATCATTTTCAGCAACCGTTCGCACTACGACAGCACGTGGACGGTGTATGAAGTGCAGGTTGACCCGAACGAGAGCGGCTATCCCTGAGCACCGGATGACCACCCTGCACCGCGACAACACCCTGCCTGACTGGGCCAGCATACCGCTGCCGGATGCCTGGCCCGACCGGCTCGACCTGCGCCGGCCCCGCGACCTGTGGCAGCTCGCGCGCCATGCGTTGGGGCTGGTGCACACCCCGGTTGAACTGCCGCCGGAGTTGCCCGGCCGCGAACAGATCCCGAAATACATCCTGCAGGAATTCCACAACCTGCCTAACGGCAACTACTCGCGCCGCTTCACGCGCGGCTACATCACCGGCTTTGACCGCGTGATGCTCGGCGAGATCAGCAAGAGCCATCGCGAGATCGCCGTGCGCCTCGCCGCCGAACCGGCAGTCCGCGCCGGCAGCGTGCTCGATGCAGGCTGCGGCGGCGGTGGCCTGGCCGGCGCCATGCAACAGGCGGGAATCGCCGAGGTATGGGGCCTCGACCCCTCGCCCTACCTGCTGCAACACGCCGCGCGCGACTGGCCGGATGTCCGCTTCGTGCAGGGCGTGGCCGAGGACACCGGTTTTGCCGATAACACCTTTGCCGCCATCACCGCCTGCTTCCTGCTGCACGAGATCCCGCCGCGCTACCTGGAACGCAGCCTGGCCGAGTTCGCCCGCATCCTGCAGCCGGGCGGCCTGCTCGCCGTCTGCGAGCCGTCACCGCTGCAGCTGCGGCGCTCGCCGCTCGCGCTCTGGCGCGATTACGGCTGGCGCGGACTGTACTTCCATGCCCTCGCCCGTTTCGTGCACGAACCCTTTCTCGACGCCTGGCACCGGCAAGACCTGCCAGCGCTGTTTGCCCGCCACGGTTTCGAGTTACTGCGCAATGACGTGAGTGTACCCATGCGCCACCTGCTGGCGCGCAAGGCAACATGAACACAACAGCAGCCATCAGTGCGCGCCATGTCGGTTTCCGCTATCCCGGTGAGGCAGGCGATGCGCTGGCGGATGTCTCGCTCACCGTGGCCCGCGGCAGCTGCTTTGGCCTGCTCGGGCCGAACGGTGCCGGCAAGTCGACCCTGCTCGCGCTGCTGACCGGCATCCTGCCGCTGCAAGCGGGTTCGATCGAGATCCTCGGCCAGCCGGTCGGCCGCAACCGCCAGTTGCGTGCGCTCTCAGCCCTGGTGCCACAGGATTATGCGTTCTACCCCGCCCTCACTGTGCGTGAGAACCTCGAATGCTTTGCCGGCCTGTACAGCTTGCGCGGCGCGGCGCTGCGGGCACAGGTCGATGAAGCCGTCACGGTCTGCGGCCTTGAAAGCCTGCTCGGGAAACGCGCCAGCAGTTGCTCCGGTGGCGTGCGGCGCCGGCTCAACCTCGCTATCGGTCTGCTCAACAAGCCGCAGCTGCTCTACCTCGACGAGCCGACAGTCGGTATCGACGCGCAATCGCGCCACTTCATCCTCGATTCCATCCGCCAACTGCAGCGCGGCGGCATGACCATCGTCTACACCTCGCACTACATGGAGGAAATCCAGGCGATCTGCGACACACTCGCGATCATCGACCACGGTCGCCTGCTGTTGCAGGACACACTGGCCAACGTGCTCGCGCAGGCAGCAGAGATGCCGGCTGTGCCAGAACTACAGAACGCCAAGCGACTGGAGGATTTCTACCTGTCGCTGACACAGCACCACTTGCGGGACTGAACCGGTGATGACTGCGCTACTCGCCACGATACGCAAGGAACTGCGCCTGCTGCTGCGCGACATCCATGGCCTATTGCTGCTGTTCGCCATGCCGATGGCATTCATCCTGATCATGTCGCTCGCCCTGCAGGAACAATTCGCCCAGCATGGTGGCAGCCGCAAGATCGTCGCGCTTCTCGATGACCAGGCGCAGGACGACGCCAGCCGCCGGGCCATTGATCTGTTGCAAACGCGCGAAGCCTTTGCCTGGCAAGTGCGCGATGCCGCGACTGCGCAGCAGGCCGTCAGCCAGGACGAGGCCGCTTTCCTGCTCGTGCTGCGCCAGCAGGGCGACAAACTGCAGGCCAACATCCTGGTGGCGCCAGCTACCTCGCCACAAACGGAAGCGATCTTCAGCGCCACAGTCGGCGAAGCGCTGAGCCGCCAGCGCGTCGAGGCATTGTTGCGCGACATGAAAATGAAACGGGCACTGGCTGGTGAATTCTCGCTGGATGACGATGTCGATGAAGACTCTCTCGCCGCGAACCCTGTCAGCGTGCGCTACAGCTACCGCCAACAGGCACAGGACAGCGAGGGCGGCGTGCAACCGACATCGGTGCAACAGAGCGTACCGGCGTGGCTGGTGTTCGCGATGTTCTTTTCCGTGGTGCCGCTGTCAAACACTTTCATCACCGAACGCCAGCAAGGCACGCTACGCCGCCTGCGCACACTGCCGGTGTCGCCACTGTTGCCACTCATCGGCAAACTGTTGCCGTATTTCGTCATCAACCAGATCCAGGTCATGCTGATGCTCGCGGTCGGCGTCTACCTGATGCCACTGCTCGGCGCCGACCGGCTCACCCTCGGTGACTCGCTGGCCGGCCTGGTCGTGATGGCCGCGAGCCTCAGCCTGGCGGCTCTTGGCTACGGCATCCTGATTGCCGTGGTGGCGCGCACCACTGACCAGGCCACCACGCTCGGCGGTGTCGGCAACATCCTGCTGGCGGCGATCGGCGGCATCATGGTGCCGCGCTTCGTCATGCCCGACAGCATGCAGAGACTGGCAGACCTGTCACCGATGGCCTGGGGGCTGGAAGGCTTCCTCGACCTGTTCCTGCGCAACGGCACGGTGCGCGATGTGCTGCCCGAAGCAGGTTCGCTGTTGCTGTTCGGTTGTGTCACCATTGCCCTGGCGCTGGCCCTGTCGCTGCGCCGCTATCCCTGACCGCGAGAGAAACATGACTGACCGCGACACCCTCAAGCGCGAACTGAAGCAGCTGATCGTCACCGAATGCGACAAGGACATCGAGCCTGCCAGCATTGATGACGACGCGATCCTGATCGGCGGCGAGCTCGAACTCGACTCGCTCGACGCGCTGCAGATCTCGATGGCCGTCAAGAACCGCTACGGTGTCAGCATCGAGGGCGGCCCGGCTGCCCGGCGCGCGTTGCAGTCGGTCAACGCGCTGGCGGACACGATCCTTGCCGCCGCACAAGACGACTGACGCGCACAGCACAATGAACCACATAGCCTGTTTTCTCGGCGCGGGTATCGCAACGCACCTCGGCACCGGTATCAGCGCCCAGCTGGCTGGCCTGCAGCAGGCGCCGCGTGCGCCGCAACCGGTCGACTGCGCGATCGGCACACTGCACGAGCGCGTGCCCTACAAGCTGCTCGCCGATTTCCCGTTGCAGGCGATCGAAACACGGCTCTACACCGTCATCGATAGCGTCATCGAACAGGCACTGAGCAATGTTGCGCTGAGCCGGCAAGACAGCAATGCCATCGCGCTGTTCATCGGCTCGTCATCGTTCGACATCTCGGTGTCGGAACACGCCTACCAGCAAGCACAGGCGGTGCGTGGCGATGCGATCCCGCTCGGCGGCTCTTCCTCTTTCGGCAACCTCGGTGCGCGCGTCCGCGAACGCTTCGGTTTCAACGGCCCGGATTTCAGTTTCAACACCGCCTGCACCAGCAGCGCCAATGCGCTGTGGTATGCATCACGCCTGATCCGTTCCGGCAAGATACGCCATGCCCTGGTGCTGGGCATCGAGGTGATCAACCACATCACCGCCCTCGGTTTCCACGGCCTCGGCCTGTTGACGCGCTCGGTGATGAAACCGTTCGACAGTGCACGCGACGGCCTCGTGCTTGGTGAATCCGCCAGCGCACTGTTACTTGGGCCAGGCAATGCAGGGGATTTCCGCCTGCTGGGCGGTGCCAACCTGTGCGACACGCACAGCATGTCGGCTGCCAATGCCGACGGCTCGACTGTGGCCGCCGTGATCCAGGCCGCACTGGCAGAAGCTGGCCTCAGTCCCTCATCCATCGGTGCCATCAAGGCACACGGCACCGCAAGCCTGTTGAATGATGAAGCCGAATCCGCCGGCTTGCTGCGCCTGTTCGACGCGGCAGCGCTGCCGCCGGTCTGTGCGCTGAAGCCCTTCATTGGCCATACGCTGGGCGCCTGCGGCGTCACGGAACTCGTGCTGTTCTGGCAAGCACTGCAACAGGGTTTTGTGCCCGCCACGCCGGGCATTGGCGCCGACCCTTCTGTGCTCGGTGTAGCACTGAACCAGCAAGCGTGCAGTGTGGATAAATCCACCTTCCTGCTGAATTATTTCGGCTTCGGCGGCAACAACACCGCGCTGGTGATCGGACGGGGGCAAGGCGGATGAAAATCCTCGCGCATGGCCACTACAGTGCGACGGTTGATGAGTCGCTGCCGCCACTGAAAGAGCTGGTGAAGGAAACCACCGGCGAGGCGGTGCGTCGCGTCGGGCGTTTCATCCAGCTCGCACTCATCGGTGCCGGTCGCTGCCTGCAAGGCATGCAGGCGCCGTCTGACACGGCGGTATACCTCACCTCCGGCCGCGGTGACCTGGAAATCACACTGGAAGTGCTGGAACAGATGGTGGAACACGGCCTGCCACCGAAACCGCTCAGCTTTATCAACACGGTCAGCAATTCCGCCTGTTTCTACCTGGCAAAACATTTTGCGCTGCACGGCCGCAGCCATTTCGTCACGCGTCGCCACGCGCCGCTGGAAAGTGTGTTGCAGCTGGCACTGCTGGATATGGCCGAAGGCAGCGTGCAGACAGCCCTGCTCGGCTCTGTCGACATCTGTACCGCTCCACTCAGCGACCACCGCAAGCGGCTGGCGGTGGCGAGTGACACCGCTGTCGGTGAAGGCAGCCACTGGTTCCTGCTGGCGCAAGACAATCATCCGGCGCATGGCATCGGCCGCATTGTCGCCGTGGAAACCCTCGTCGACGAACAGGCGCTGCGCGACTGGCTGGCCGCACAGCCCCTGGCCAGGACAGACACTGTATTTGCCGCCGGGCAACACGTCACTACAGGAAACGCTGACGCCCTGCAGGCTTGCACAGGCATTGCGCAACGGTTCACGCATTCGCCATCACTACCATGGTACGACAGCCATTGCGGCCACACTTTGGGCCAATTCCTCACGCAGCAGCCGGCCGGGCAGCTGCTGCATATCGACCGCGACGCCAGCGGCCGCTACAACGTCCTGCTCGCTTCACTGCCATGAACGCCGCAAAGCTGATTCTGGTGGTTCCGCTGCTGGTGCTGGCAGCCTGCACGGCCATCCAGCCGCAACATCACGTGCGCATTGCCGACGGCATCGACCTGCAACTGCAGGCGCCCGGCGGCGACAGCACAGCATTGCAGAAAATCGATGCCACATACCGGGAACAACGCCACGCACTGCTGATGCAGGTCGAAACGCATGACGGGACACTGGCGATGGCAGGCCTCACGCCAACCGGCACCAGGCTGTTCAGCCTGTCATTCGATGGTGAAAACATCAGCAGCTGGCAATCGCCACTGTTCACTGCGCCGTTTGATGGCGCCTATGTGCTGGCGGACTACCAGCTCGCGACACTGCCTGTGGCGAGCTTGCAGCGCGCATTGCCAGAGGCAGCCAACCTGCGCGAGGAAACAACGGCGAACGGGGAAAGGCAGCGGCAACTACTGGACCAGCATTCCACCGTCGTGATCGAGATCCGTTACCGGCGCGACGGCAGCATGCAGTACTGCCATCGCCAACGCGATTATTGCCTGCTGATCACGCCGCTCAAAGCGCGCTAGCCGGGCTCGCGGCATTGCTGAGGTACATCGCCTTCAGCATGTTCAGTGCATCGTGCAACTGGTTGTCATCCTGCAGCAGGTCTTTCTCGGCCTGCAACTGCTTGCCGCGCTCTTCCTTGCCCGCCTTCTTGTCGTCGGCAGCTTTCTGCTTGTCGCCATTGCCGAGATGCTTGTCGAGATCGGCTTCCGCCGCGCGCAACATGCCGTCCTGGATAGTGGTGACCTTGGCGCGTTCGACCAGGATATCCGGCTTGATGCCTTCGGCCTGGATCGAACGGCCGGACGGCGTGTAATACAGCGCGGTAGTCAGCTTGATCGCCTTGCTTTCGCTGATCGGTATCACGGTCTGCACCGAGCCCTTGCCGAAAGTATCCGTGCCCAGCACGATGCCGCGGCGATGGTCCTGCAATGCACCCGCCACAATCTCGGATGCGGAGGCTGAGCCGTCATTGACCAGCACGACAAGCGGCGCGCCGTTCAGTGCGTCGCCCGGCTGGGCACTGAAGCGCATGTCGCCATCACTGATACGGCCTTTGGTATAGACAATCAGGCCCTGGTTGAGGAAGGCATCGGACACCTCGACCGCCGACTGCAGCAAGCCACCTGGGTTGTTGCGCATATCGAGCACGAGGCCGCGCAACGGCTGCTGTTTCTGCAGCTCTTCCAGTGCCTTGCGCAAATCGCTGCCGGTGTTGACCTGGAACTGCGCGAGGCGCACGTAACCGTAGCCGGGCTCTAGCATGCGGCTGCGCACGCTGCGCACCTTGATGATGTCGCGCACGATGACCAGCTCGAGCGGTTTGTCGACACCCTTGCGTATGATCGTTAGCTCCAGCTTCTCGCCCGGCTTGCCGCGCATGATGTTGATGGCCTCGTCGAGGCTCATGCCCTGCACCGATTTGTCGCCGAGCTTGATGATCAGGTCACCGGCCTCGACGCCGGCACGGCTGGCCGGCGTATCGTCGATTGGCGAAATGACCTTGACGAAACCGTCTTCCATGCCGACCTCGATGCCCAGGCCGCCGAATTCACCGGTCGTGGCGCTCTGCAAGTCCATGAAATCCTTTTCGTCGAGATAGGCGGAATGCGGGTCGAGTTCGCCGAGCATGCCGCGAATGGCATTTTCCAGCAGGGTGTGGTCGTCAACCGGCTCGACATAAGCCGCACGTATCTGCTCGAACACGCGCACGAAGGTGCGCAGGTCTTCCAGCGGCAACTGTCCCTCTTGCTCAGCAGGCTTGGCAGCCTCTGCCGCCAGCGCGCCGGAACCCACCAGGCATATCAGCGCACAACAGGAAGCCCGCAACAACGGCGCGAACGGGCGAAAGGTAGGTTTCATGCAGCGGGGCCCCGCAATGGTGCTGGAATGACAGCAAGATGCTAGCGCAACTGGCACGCCTTCACCAGTTTTGCACCGGTGACGGACTGCCCGGCAGCTTCTATCATGCACGCCAGGTTGTTTTCTTCCCGTCAAACACAGGCATCCCATGAAAGCTCTCATCCAGCGCGTCAGTTCAGCCAGGGTCGACGTCAGCGGCGAAACCGTCGGCAGCATTGGCCGCGGCCTGCTGGTGCTGCTGGGTGTCGAGAAACATGACACACCGGCGAGCACCGAGAAACTGCTCGACAAGCTGTTGCAGTACCGTGTGTTTGCCGATGCTGACGGCAAGATGAACCTGTCCGTGCGCGATAGCGGTGGCGGCATCCTGCTGGTGTCGCAGTTCACCCTCGCCGCTGACACCAACAAGGGCCTGCGCCCGTCATTTTCCAGTGCCGCGCCACCCGCACTGGCCCGGCAGCTGTACGAGCATGCCACCGCTTACCTGCACCAGCAGCACAGCCAGGTGGCGACCGGTATTTTCGCCGCCGACATGCAGGTGCACCTGGTCAACGATGGCCCGGTCACTTTCCTGCTGACAGACTGACACAGCCGCCAGGCGGCTGCTTGCTTTCCATTTGCACCAGCAGGCCGGCTATTTCACCGGCCAGCACCCGATAGCCCGCCTCATTGAAATGCAGCCAGTCGACTGGCCCGTGCACGAATTCTGTTGTCGCCGCTCGCCGCAACGCCGGTCGCGCATCGACAAACGCCACACCCGCTTCGCCGGCAATACGGCTCACCGCTGCACAAACCCGGTCACTCATCGGCAACAACGATGATGTCGGGTAATTCTTGCCGCGTTCCGTATCATAGATATTCACGGTATCGGAGACCACTTCATAGGCTGTCGCCACTGCAGGCACGTAGACCAAAGCGAAAGTCGTGTGTGGCCAGCGGCGCTGCAATTCGTGCAGGCTGTATGAAAACAGGGTCATCGCCACGGCAATTTCATCATCCCGCAATGCCACCGGCGGCACCTGCAGCCGGTCCGGTATTTTCTGCGGCGCACCGGCGACCAGCACGGTGTTGTGGTCGCGCGGCTGCGGCTTGAATATCGGCCGGTGCGGCTTGGGATCCAGCCACTGCTGCACAGCGGCCACCTGCTTGAGTGACTCGCCAGCGAGCAGGCTCATGAAGAAACGGCCGGCCGGCAAACGATCCTGCCAAACGGGATGCTGTGCGCGCTGCATGGCGCGATTGGCTGCAAGAATGTCGCCATCAACAAAGCGGGCGAAATAGGCCGCGTCCTGCACATTCCCTGCCGCGTGGCCGTGGCCAAGATAGCGAACCTGGTATTCCTGCCAGTTATCGACCACATCATTGCCTTCATAGAAATACAGCACGGCATAGGCGGGATCAGCCACAACGTAGCGCAGCCGCAGAAAGGCCAGCTGCGCCAGCGGGTCCTCCAGGTAAGCCTTGATGCTACTGGAGGCCGGCCGGCCGAAAGTCACCACATCACGCCCTGTCGCGTCATGCAGCAGGTGTGGCACGTTGTAGGCCGGCATCACATCTCCCTGGCGGTTGAACAGCCAGTCACCCTGGCCAAAGGCGTAGGAATCACCGAGGATCGCGATGTAATTGTCCGGCAGCGGATTTTTTTTCGAATACTGCGCGAGCAGCTGCACATCCTGGTCGAGGTAGTTCATCACACTGGCCAGCGGGAAAACCCGCGGCAACCAGCGCCATACCGTCATTTCGAGTACGGCATAACTGACCAGCAGCACCACCAGCCAGCTTGCAACAATGCCCGCTACCCTTTTCATCAGTTGTTTACGGCCCCGCAAACAAAAAGGCCGGTGCGAGACCGGCCTTTGTTGTGCTGTTACTGCTTCTTGCCAAAGGCGCCCTTGGCCTCGAGTTCAGAGATCTTTGCATCATCCATGTGCAATACACGCTTGAGGATCTCGTCGCGGTGCTGGCCCGGCGTCGGCGCCTTGGTCGGCACTGGCAGCTCCTCGCCCACGAAATGCACCGGATAGCTGATCATGTCGGCGCCGTGCGTTTCATGCGGGTACCACTTGAAGCGTGCCTTGAAGTGCTCGTCCTCCATCACACTCTCGGAATTGTAGACCGGCGCGATCGGCGTGTTGACCTTCACGCCCCAGTCCATCCATTCCTTGATGGTTTTGGTCTTGAAAATTTCGGTCAGCTCACGCTGCATCTCGCGGTTGCCCGGCGCATGGTCGGCCAGTTTCTTGCCCGGCCACTTCTCGAACATATCCATGCGGTCGAGTGCCTGGCAGAAATTTTTCCAGAATGCCTGTTCAGAGGCCATGAACAGCACATAGCCGTCCTTGCACTCGTAGGCCTGGTAACGCACACCTTCCTTCAGGCCAGCGGTGCCGACCGGGCGGCGACGGTAATCGTCAGCCGCGTTGCCAGTCACTTCCGATTGCGGGCGCTGGTAGGCCTTGTAACTCTCGATGCGGTACCAGTCCATGTAGGCTGCACCATCGCTCTGGCCGATCTCGACCAGCGCACCTTCCCCGGTCGCACGGGCACGGAACACGGCAGCCAGCGCGGCAAAGGCACCCAGCAGCGGGCCTGCATGCATGCCGATCGATGCATGCGCCGGCAGATAGACCATGCCCTCCTCGTCGCGCGCCGGTTCCACACAGCCTGCCCAGGTGTCGTAGGCCACACCATGTGAGGGCATGTTCTCGTACGGGCCGGTCATGCCATAGCCAGACACACAGCAGAACACGAGCTTCGGGTTCACTTTCTTCAGTTCCTCGAAGCTGAGGCCCAGCTTGTCGAGCGTACCCGGCTTCATCGCCTCGATAACGATGTCGGCATCCTTGCAGAGCTCCTTGAAAATTTCCTTGCCTTCCGGGGTTTTCAGGTCCAGCTCGATGGACTTCTTGCCGCGGGCGATGTGCCAGTGCAGCAGGGAGATCCCCTCGATGATCGGCCAGGTCATCACCCGCACGTAATCGCCACCAGGCACCTCGACCTTGATGACGTCAGCGCCCAGCTCGGCAAAATGGTGTGCCGTGGCGCCCGGGCCGAGGATGGAAAAATCGATCACGCGCAGGCCGGCCAGCGGGGCGGGTTTGTTGGCGCTATTGCTCATGGGGTTCTCCATTGAAATCAAAGGGTTTTTGCGGCGGCAGGCCACCGCCTGCAAGGCCGTCCATTCTACCGGACTTTCCCGGCAACTTGGCCCACCCCACCGGCCGCGGAATACCGCAAGGCAGGGCATTCTTTCCGAATAGGCTCCTATTTTGTAAGATAGGCACCCCTGCACCTTGCGGGCAGGCATCCTTTATTTGTAACCGGAGATCGGCGACTGCCGACAGGAACACAATGAGCGCAATCGAAAACACCAAGGTTTACAGTGAACTGA
>CALMIC010000163.1 GCA_937864065.1 uncultured Cellvibrionales bacterium
CCATGCGGCGGTAATAGTTGATGCTGGTCGGGTTCTTGCGCTTGCTGAGCTTCGATTTGTCGGGGTTGCGCAGCAGCGGCAGGTGGCACAGCACCGGTGCCTCCCAGCCGAAATACTGGTACAGCAGCAGGTGTTTCGGCGCGGAGTTGATCCACTCCTCGCCGCGGATCACGTGCGTGATGCCCATCAGGTGGTCGTCGACGACATTGGCCAGATGGTAGGTCGGCATGCCATCGGCTTTCATCAGCACCTGCATGTCGACCTGCTGCCAGTCGATGGTGATCCTGCCGCGCAACAGGTCGTCGATCTCGCACTGGCCCTGCTCCGGGATCTTCATGCGGATCACGTACGGCTCGCCGGCAGCGAGGCGCCGCTCGACTTCATCCTGCGTCAGCGTGAGGCCGCGGCCGTCGTATTTCGGCGTTTCGCCGCGCGCCTGCTGCTCGGCGCGCATCTGGTCGAGTTCCTCCGGCGTGGCGAAGCAGTAGAACGCGTGGCCCTTGTTGATCAGCTCCAGCGCGTAGTCCTTGTAGATCGCCATGCGCTCGCTCTGGCGGTAGGGGCCGTGCGGGCCCCCGACATCCGGGCCTTCATCCCAGTTCAGGCCAAGCCAGCGCAGTGAATCGAGGATGGCCTTCTCGGATTCCGGCGTGCTGCGCGCCTGGTCTGTGTCCTCGATGCGCAGGATGAACTGGCCGCCATGCTGGCGGGCGAAGCACAGGTTGAACAGCGCAATATAGGCAGTGCCGACGTGCGGGTCGCCGGTCGGGGACGGTGCAATGCGGGTGCGTACGGTCATTGGCAGGATATCCGGGTGCGGGAAAAACAGGGGCGCGATTATACGCGCCCCATCGTGGCGGCAGCAGGGTTCAACCCGCCATGTCGGCTTCGGAGTACTTGTCGTTGCCGAGGATGTGCAGGTGCAGGTGGAACACGGTCTGGCCCGCGCCTTCACCGTTGTTGACCAGCAGGCGGAACGAGTTGCCCACGCCGTGGTCTTCGGCCAGCTGGCGCGCCACCAGCATCAGGTGGCCGAGCAGGGCCTGGTCTTCCGGCTGCGCATCAACGAGGCGCGGGATCGGTTTCTTCGGGATCACCAGCAAGTGCACCGGGGCGCGCGGGTGGATGTCGCGGATCGCGATGCAGTGTTCGTCCTCATGCAGCTTGTCGGCGGGGATCTCGCCACGGACGATCTTGCCGAAGATAGTGTCAGCCATGCTGCTGCTCCCGGGATTGTTGAAGGTGGCGGCATTGTCCCCGAGCCCCACGCGCGGCGCAATTAGCGGGTACCATAGCGCCATGGACAGGATACGCCTGCTGCATCTATTGCTCGCCCTGCTGGCCCTAGGCTGCGGCAACTGGGGCGTGGCTGACCCGCGCCCGAACATCGTCGTGTTCATCATGGACGATGTGGGCCAGCGCGACGTCGGCGCTTTCGGCAACCCGGCAGTGCATACACCGAACATCGACCGCCTCGCGGCCGAAGGCATGCGCTTCCACCGGGCCTTCCTGACGACCAGCTCCTGCACCGCCAGCCGCGCCAGCATCCTCACCGGCCTCTACCCGCACAGCACCGGCGCCCCTGGCCTGCACGACACCTTGCCGGCGGAAGTCGACAGCCTGCCCCTGCAATTGAAACGCGCAGGCTATTACACCGCCAGCATCGGCAAGTGGCATCTGGGCGAACCGTTCAAGAGCCATTTCGACCGGGTGGTGGACATGCGCGAGCACACCGGGTCGGCCGACTGGCTGCCGGAACTGGCAAAACGCCCGCACGACAAACCGTTCTTTTTCTGGTTCGCCAGCCTGGATGCCCATACGCCATACGACTGGCACAAGCCACTGCTGATTGACCCGCCCGACGAAGTCATCGTGCCGCCGTGGTCGAAAGACAGCGACTACGAGCGCCGCATGCTGGCGCTGTACTACCACGAGATTGCCAGGGTGGATGGCAATATCGGCAAGGTGATTGACGTCTTGCGCCGTGACGGCGTGCTGGACAACACGCTGGTATTGGTGCTGTCCGACAATGGCGCCATTTTTGGCGGCGCGAAGACCACGCTGTATGACGAAGGCCTGCTGACACCTCTCATCCTGCGCTATCCCCCGCGCATAGCCGCCGGGCTGGCGAACAACCAGCTGGTGAGCAGCATCGATCTCGCCCCGACGCTGCTGGCACTCGCCGGCGCGCCCGTACCAGCCGGCATGGATGGCGTGTCGTTGTGGCCGACAATAACTGACCCGCAGCAAGCGGTGCGTCAATACATTTACGCCGAGCGCAACCGCCAGGGACCGGACCATTACTTCGAGCGTGCGATCCGCACCCGCGAATTCCTTTACAAGCGCAACTACAACGGCCGCCGCGTGTGCGACCCGCTGGCTGACACCATCTTTGGAGACAAACCGCGCGACTCGAAACACCGCGAGCTGTACCACATCCCCAGCGACCCCCTGGCGCAGCATGACCTGAGCGAGCTGCCGCAATACCACGCAGTGCTGACCAGCCTGCGCCAGGTCATGAATATCACCATGCATGTCACGCACGACGATCCGCCGCCATTGGTCATGGAACAATGCCCGCTGCGGCCGTGGCACGAGCGCATCCGTTTCCCGCAAGGCTGGCGACAGCCATAAAAAAGGGCAGCCTGCGCTGCCCTTTTTATTGCCTCTCCAGTGATCACGCGGCCTTGTTCATGATGCGGGCGATGTCGTCACGCGCATCGCCGATCGGGCGCAGTGCGAACTTGTCGACCAGTACATTGAGCAGGTTCGGCGTGAGGAAGTGCGGCAGCGTCGGGCCGAGGTGGATATTGCGGATGCCGAGTGCCAACAGCGTCAGCAATACGGCAGCAGCCTTCTGCTCGAACCACGACACGATCAGCGTCAGCGGCAGGTCATTCACACCGCAGTCGAAGGCTTTCGCCAATGCCACTGCCACCTGGATGGCCGAGTAGCTGTCATTGCACTGGCCGATGTCGAGCAGGCGCGGGATGCCGCCGATGTCGCCGAAGTCGTGGCGGTTGAAGCGGTACTTGCCGCAACCGAGCGTCAGCACCATCGAGCTGTCCGGCGCATGCGTGGCGAACTCGGCATAGTAATTGCGGCCCGGGGCGGCACCGTCACAGCCACCGATCAGGAAGAAGTGCTCGATCGCACCGCTCTTCACACCGTCGATGACCTTGTCGGCCACGCTGAGGATCGTCTCGCGCCCGAAACCGACCATGACGAACTGCTCGATCTGGTCTTCAGCAAAGCCGGGCTGCTGCAGCGCGCAATCGATCACGGCGGAATAGTCTTTCTTG
>CALMIC010000164.1 GCA_937864065.1 uncultured Cellvibrionales bacterium
GGCAGGGCGCCATGAATGGCGCCCCTACACGCGGACGTGACCATCCCCCAGCACCACGTACTTCTGTGACGTCAGGCCTTCCAGGCCTACCGGGCCGCGCGCATGGAACTTGTCGGTCGAGATACCGATTTCCGCGCCGAGGCCGTATTCAAAACCGTCGGCAAAGCGCGTCGATGCATTGACCATCACGCTGCTCGAATCCACTTCGTTGATGAAGCGGCGCGACTTCGTGACATTTTCCGTCACGATGCTGTCGGTGTGGTGCGAGCCATAGTCGTTGATGTGGCTGATCGCCTCATCGAGATGGCTGACGATCTTCACCGCGAGGATCGGCGCGAGGTATTCCGTTGACCAGTCCTCATCGGTCGCGGCATTGATGCCCGCCAGGATCGCGCGGGTTTTGTCGCAGCCGCGCAACTCCACCTGCTGCTCGTCATAGCGCGCCTTGATCGCTGGCAGGAACGCGGCAGCGACAGCCTCATGCACCAACAGGGTTTCCATCGCGTTACACACACCGTAGCGGTGGCACTTGGCATTGAAGGCAATCGCCTCGGCTTTCTGCAGGTCTGCCTCGTCATCCACGTAGACATGGCAGATACCGTCGAGGTGCTTGATGACCGGCACGCGCGCTTCGGCCGAGATCCGTTCGATCAGGCCCTTGCCGCCGCGCGGCACGATGACGTCGACAAATTCAGGCATCGCCACCAGCAGGCCGACCGCGGCGCGGTCGGTGGTGTCGATCACCTGCACGGCGTCTTCCGGCAAACCGCCCTGTTGCAGGCCGGCGCGCACGCAAGCGGCAATCGCGCGGTTGGAATGGATCGATTCGGAGCCGCCGCGCAGGATGCAGGCATTGCCGCTCTTCAGGCACAAGCTGCCGGCCTCGACCGTCACGTTAGGGCGCGACTCGTAGATGATGCCCACCACGCCGAGCGGCACGCGCATCTTGCCGACCTGTATGCCGGAGGGGCGGTAAGCCATGTCGGTGATGGCGCCGATCGGGTCCGGCAGTGCTGCAACCTGCTGCAAGCCCTCGACCATGCCGGCAAAGGCTTTCTCGCTGATCGTCAGGCGGTCGAGCAGCGCTGCATCCAGCCCCGCGAGGCGGCCGGCCTCGACGTCTTTCGCATTGGCGGCCAGCACATCGGCCTTGTGCGCCTGCAGGGCAGCGGCAATCGCCAGCAGCGCGGCGTTCTTCTCGCGAGTGGTGGCGCGCGCCATGCGGCGCGAGGCGGCACGGGCGCGGCGGCCCACATCGTTCATGTAGTGCTGGATATCCACGGCTGATGCCCTCTTCAAAGCAGGCCAACATTGTAGCGGAATCTGCCGGTGCCCCGGCGTCTCATGCCCCGCGGTCGAGGTTGCGGTAACCGAGCGCCTCGCGCAGGTGCGGCAGCTGGATGGCATCGCTGGCCGCCAGGTCGGCAATCGTGCGCGCCACTTTCAGCACCCGGTGGTAGGCGCGCGCCGACAGGCCGAGCCGCTCCATCGCCTGCGCCATCAGCGCGCGCTGCTCCTCCGTCAACGCACAAACCTCCTCCACCTCGCGGGTGGACAGCGCCGCGTTGCTCTTGCCGTGCCGCTCCAGCTGGCGCTCGCGGGCAGCACAGACACGCTCGCGCACACGGGCAGAACACTCGGCTGGTGCGGCCGGCGCCAGCACATCGCCCTGCGGCAGTGCGGGCACGGCCACATGCATGTCGATGCGGTCGAGCAGCGGACCGGACAAGCGGTCGCGGTAGCGGCGGATCTGTTCGGGCTTGCAGCGACAGGCCTGGCGCGTGTCGCCGGCGTGGCCGCAGGGGCAAGGGTTCATCGCCGCCACCAGCTGGAAGCGCGCCGGGTACTGCACCTGGGCATTGGCGCGGGCGATGAGGATTTCGCCGTATTCCAGCGGTTCACGCAACACCTCCAGCACCGAGCGCGGGAATTCCGGCAATTCATCGAGGAACAGCACGCCATGGTGTGCGAGCGAGATCTCGCCCGGTCGCGGCTGGCTGCCGCCGCCAACCAGCGCCACCGCAGACGCCGTATGGTGCGGCTGGCGGAACGGACGGCCGCGCAGCACCGGCGCACCGCGCGTGGCCACCGAATGGATCGCCGCGATTTCCAGCAATTCCTCCTCGCGCAATGGCGGCAGCAAACCGGGCAAGCGCTGGGCCAGCATCGTCTTGCCGGTGCCGGGCGGGCCACACAACAGCAGGTTGTGGCCACCGGCAGCGGCAATTTCCAACGCGCGTTTTGCCGCCACCTGCCCGCGTACGTCGGCGAGATCCCACTGGCTGTGCGCCACATCCTGCGCGGGTTTTTTCGGGCGCAGCGGCGGGATCTTCTCCTGCTCGTACAGGTGTGCGCAGACATCGAGCAGGTGCTTCGCCGCATACACTTCGCAGCCGCTGTACTGTGCCGCCTCGGCGCCATTGGCGTGCGGCAGCAACAAGGCGCGGTTGTCTTTCGCGCAGGCCATCGCCGCCGTCAGCGCGCCATTGACCGGGCGCAACTCGCCCGACAACGCGAGCTCGCCGATGCATTCGAGCTTCTCCAGCGCATCCAGCGGCACCTGCCCGGAAGCCGCGAGGATGCCAAGCGCGATCGCAAGATCGTAACGACCACCCTCCTTCGGCAAGTCTGCCGGTGCAAGGTTGATCGTGATGCGCTTGGGCGGGAACTCGAACCCGGCGTTGAGCAGCGCGCTGCGCACGCGGTCCTTGCTCTCTTTCACTGCGGTTTCCGGCAAACCGACTATCGACAGCTGCGGCATGCCATTGGAAAGATGGGTTTCGACGATAATCAGCGGTGCATGGATGCCCAACTGGGCGCGCGAATAGACAATAGCCAATGACATGGCGTACTCCTTCCCTGGTGGTTGAATCTTCTCCTGGGAGTATTGTCACCCACCCGCGCGAGCCGGGGAAGTCCTCAATGCTGGCCCCTGGCCTCCAGCCAGGCAGCCAACAGGATCAGTAGTGCACCGCACCACTCGGTCGACGACAGCTGCGTGCCGAGCAACCACATGGAAGTCACCACCGCAGCCACGAGTTCGAGGATGATGATGACGGCGGCACGGCCCGCTTCGAGACGCGTGACACTCCATTGCGTGCCGATATTGGCCAGCAGCAGCCAGCCGAAACCGAAGGCAATGCCCAGCCCGAGTTGCAGCGGCGCGGCATCACGCGGCCAGGCCTGCAGGCCCACGAGCAGGATCGCGAGCGACAACAGCGCCGAACCGCTGAACATCGCCAGGATCTTGGCGGGCAGCGGCCGCGCCGCCGTGGCGCGGAAAACAATGTTGTTCATCGAGAAGGCAAAGCCGGCCGAGAGCGCGAGCGCATCCAGCCAGGTGGGCGGATGTGCCAGCAGGTTTGCCCCACCGAGTATGAGCCAGGCCCCCAGCAAGGCAAAGGCGACAGCGAGCAGCCGCGCCGGCGTGAACCGCTCACCGAGAAACAGCCGCCCGCCGAGCACAGCCCAAACCGGCAAGGTGTAGAACAGCGACATCATGCGCACCACTTCGCCGTACATCACGCTGAGATTGAAGGCGATGCTGGCATAACCTCCCAGCAGCCCGATCCCGACCAGCGCACGTAGATCATTGCCCGGCACGCACCACCAGCGCCGTCCCAGCAACCAACCGGTGACGGCAACGGCACCGTAAGCCACGGCCATCAGCGCAGCGCCTTCCAGCGATGTGCCAACAAACGCCTTCAATGGAATCCAGGTGCAACCCCACACCAGCGAGGTGCACACCAGCAGCAGCACCGGTGCGCGGGCTGCTGCGCTATTTGTGTTCACTGCGTTCATGCCGCGACCCCGTTTAGTGCAGCGATGCCGGACCAGGCCGGACCAGCCATGCTGCTATCTCATTGAAAGAGAAAAACAATCTAACAGTTTCGCCACGCTGGCACAGCACCTGCAATGCCGTTATTACGAATTCCATCCACCGTAATACGAGAGGCGCCCATGATTGCATCCCTGAAGAAACTGGCCACTACTGTGCTGGCATCCGCCCTGATGAGCCTGTCGGCTTCGGCGCTCGCCGAACCACTGAAGATCGGCTACAGCGACTGGCCCGGCTGGGTCGCGTGGGAAGTGGCTATCCAGAAGGGCTGGTTCAAGGATGCCGGCGTGGACGTGCAGTTCGAGTGGTTCGATTATGTCGCATCGATGGAAGCCTATTCCGCCGGCAAGCTCGATGGCGTCGGCATGACCAACGGTGACGCACTGGTGACCGGCGCCGCCGGTGGCAAGAGCGTGACAATCCTCATCAATGACTACAGCAACGGCAATGACATGATCATCGCCAAGCCAGGCATCAACTCGCTGAAAGACCTGAAAGGCAAGAAGATCGGCATCGAGGTCGGCTTTGTCGATCACCTGTTGCTGCTCAATGGCCTGAAAAAAGCCGGCATGAGCGAGAAGGATGTCGAGCTGGTCAATGCGCCGACCAACGAAACACCGCAAGTGCTCGCATCCGGTGATGTCGACGCGATCGGCGCCTGGCAACCGAGCTCCGGCATTGCGCTGAAACAGGTGCCGGGATCGAAAGCCATCTACACCAGTGCCGATGAACCGGGCCTGATCTACGACGTACTGACCGTGTCGCCGGCGAGCCTCGCGGCGCGCAAGGCCGACTGGGTGAAAGTGGCAAAAGTCTGGTACCGCGTGGTCGACTATATCCACGACCCGAAAACGCGCGCCGATGCGATCGCGATCATGGCTTCCCGCGCAGGACTGACGCCTGCCGAGTATGAAGGGTTCGTCAATGGCACGAAGATCCTCACGCTGGCCGAAGCGAAGAAACATTTCGCGAAGGGTGACGGCTTCAGCTCGATCTACGGCTCGACGAAGATCGCCGACGACTTCAACGTGGCCAACAAGGTCTACGAGAAGCCGCAAGCCGTCGACAGCTACCTCGACTCGTCGATCACCAACAGCCTGTAAAGCCGCAGTGCGCCTGCCACCCGCACGCGGCGGCAGGCTTCTCTCCAACCAGTTGAGGATTCCGCATGGCCGAACCCTGGTTCGCAGCCCGACGGGCGCTCTCGCCCCGCAAACGGCTGATTCTGTCGATCCTGAGTTTTGTGCTGCCACTCGCCCTGTGGTCTGCCGTGAGTTATAGCCCACTGCTGTGGCACCCGGAAGTGCTGGTCAGCGATCCCGGCAGTGTCAGTTATTTTTCTGCCGGCATGCGCGTCGACAAGAAGGTGTTTGCGGAAGAAAGCGCAAAAGCGCAGGCGGCCGGCCTTCCTGTGCCGCAAGGCGAGCCGACCAACCCGGTGTACCTGCCGGCGCCGCACGAAGTCGCCAAGGCGTTCTACAGTGCCTTCACGACGGAACCGCGCCGCAGCGGCGAGAAATGGTTGCATGAAAGCCTGTGGGACAGCATCCAGGTCATCTTCTGGGGTTTCATGATCTCCTCCCTGGTCGGCGTGCCGCTCGGCATCCTCTGCGGCACCTATGACGCGATCGCACGCATCAACGAGCCGTTCATCGAGTTCTTCCGCTACCTGCCCGCGCCGGCTTTCGGTGCGCTGGCCGTCGCCATTCTCGGCATCCACGATGCGCCGAAAATCGCGATCATCTTCATCGGCACGTTTTTCCAGCAGGTGCTGGTGGTTTCCAACACCACGCGCAAGCTCGACCCGGCGCTGCTGGAAGCCGCACTGACACTCGGCGCCAAACGGCTCGCGCTGCTGTTCAGGGTGGTGATACCCGGCATTGTCACCGACCTGTACAAGGACATGCGCATCCTGCTCGGCTGGGCGTGGACCTACCTGATCGTCGCCGAGCTGATCGGCACCAGTTCCGGCATCACCTGGTTTATCACGCAACAGGCGCGCTACAAGAATTTCGACAATGTTTACGCCGCCATCATGATCATCGGCATCATCGGCCTGGCGACCGACCTGCTGCTCGCCTGGCTGGGCAAGCGCATTTTCCCCTGGCAACGCAGCGTGTGAGCCGGAGAACTACCCATGAGTGAGAACCCCGTTTCCTATCTCGACCAGTCTGACAGCGTACGTGACCGCTTCACGCGGCTCAGGCAGCGCCCGGTGGTTTTGCAGGTCAACAATCTCTGCAAGCAGTTCGACCATGGCGGTGTACAGACCACAGCGCTGCACAACATCAGTTTCCAGACGCACCGGCGCGAGTTCGTCTGCGTGATCGGCCCGTCCGGTTGCGGTAAATCCACGCTGATCCGCATTCTCGCCGGCCTCGAAACCGCAAGCAGCGGCGAGGTGTTGCTCGATGGCCAGCCGGTGCACGGCCCAGGCCCCGAGCGCGGCATGGTATTCCAGGGCTATACGCTGTTCCCGTGGCTCACGGTGAAAAAGAACGTGATGTTCGGCCTCGAACGCATGGGCAAGAGCTACGGCACGGCAGAAGCGGAGGCGCGCCAGTGGATCAACATGGTCGGCCTGGAAAAATTCGAGAACCACTACCCGTCGCAATTGTCCGGCGGCATGAAGCAGCGGGTGGCGATTGCCCGCGCACTGGCGGCACAGCCACGCATCCTGCTGATGGATGAACCGTTCGGCGCGCTCGACGCACAAACCCGTGCCCGCATGCAGGCCTACCTGCTGGAAATCTGGAAAAACATCGACGTGACGATCCTGTTCATCACCCACGATCTCGACGAGGCCGTATTCCTCGCCGACCGCATCCTGGTCCTCAAGGCGCATCCGGGCGAGGTACAGGAGCTGATCGAGGTGCCGGTGCCGCACCCGCGCGGTCCCGGCTGCCTGCTGAGCCCGGAATTCCTCGCCACGCGCGCGCATATCGAACAGCTGATCCATCCGCCGGCTGAGGAGAGCTACAGCCTCAGCGAGGAGCACCTGAACCTCGTGCGGATGGTGAAAGTCGGCGATGCCGTCAGCACGGTGTTCTGACATGACCAACACCTGGCACGACCTCACCTGGCAAGAGATCGGCACGCTGGTCGCCAGCGGCATGAATGGCGCGCTGCTGCCCGTCGGTGCGACCGAACAGCACGGCCCGCACCTCGGCTGCGGCGTCGACACGGAAATTGCCGCACGCGTCTGTCGCGATGCTGCCGCTCGCACGGGCATTCACCTGCTGCCCGCCCTGCCCTACGGCTGTTCGCTCGGCCACTCGCACCGCTGGCCGGGCACCGTGGCCCTGCAACCCACCACGCTGATCCACGTGGTGAAGGATATCGGCGACTGGCTGTATGCCTCAGGCATCCGCCGGCTGTTTCTCGTCAACGGCCATGTCACCAACGCCGCGCCGCTGCGCTGCGCCCTCGAAATGTTGCGCGCAGCGCATGACGACATGATGGTCGCGCTCATCAACACGCCGCAAATCAGTGCCCGCGTGCAGGCAGAACATTTTGCCGACGCCGAGGACTGGCACGCCAACTGCGCCGAGACCGCGCTGATGCAGGCGATTGCACCGGCACTGGTGCGCGAGGACAAAATTGCCGGCGCCGATGACCCCGACCGCACCGGCGGCTGTGTGTTTGCGCATCCGGTCAACCGCACCAGCACGAATGGCGTGACCGGCTACCCGTCGCGCGCCGCGCAAGCCGACGGTGAACAACTCTACGCGTGGATGGTGGAAGACCTCTGCGCGCTGATCGAACGCGGCATGGCAGAACAGGCGCCGCTGCCACATTCCTATTTTTCCTCTGCACTGGAGTGATATGTAATGAGCAAAACTGATACTGAAATCGAACAGATCCGCCTCGACCTCAAAAGCAAAGGGGTCAAGTACTGCCTCGGCGCCTACGTCGACATCCACGGCGTGAGCAAGGGCAAGGTGGTGCCGATAGACCACCTGCACCAGATGGCACACGGCTCGGAGCTGTACACCGGCTATGCGCTCGATGGCCTCGGCCAGCAACCGAACGAGGACGAGATCGCCTCGGTGCCGGACCTCGACCACATCATCCCGTTGCCGTGGCGACCGGAAGTGGCGTGGATGCCAGCCGACAACACGCTGTACGGCCAACCCTACCCGCTCAACACGCGAGTGGCGCTGAAAAATGTGCTGAAACAGGCCGCCGACATGGGCTTCGGCATGAACCTCGGTATCGAGGCCGAGCTGTTCGTGCTGAAGAAAAACGCGGACGGCACGCTCAGTGTGCCGAACCCGGACGACAAGCTGAAAAAGCCCTGCTACGACGCACAGGCCTTTCTCGACCAGTTCACTTTCCTCGACAAGATGGCGACCAGCATCAACGAACTCGGCTGGGACTTGTACTCGTTTGACCACGAGGACGCCAACGGCCAGTACGAGTTCGACTTCATGTATGCCGATGCCATCACCACCTGTGACCGTTTCACGTTTCTGAAAATGATGGCAAAGGAATACGCCAAGCAGGAAGGCCTGCTGGCGACCTTCATGCCGAAACCGTTTGCCAACAAGACCGGCACCGGCGCGCATTTCAACATGTCGCTGTACGACCTGAAGACCGGCGCCAACCTGTTTGCCTGCAAGCCGTCGGAAGATCCGCGTGGATTGGGCTTAACCACGCTGGGCTACCAGTTTATCGCCGGCATCATCAAGCACGGCCCGGCACTGTGTGCCGCGTTCGCGCCGACCGTGAACAGCTACAAGCGCCTCGTGCGCCAGGGCGACATGCCCTATTTCACCTGGGCACCGGTGTTCAACTCGTTCGGCTCAAACAACCGCACCAACTCCATCCGCGTGCCGAAAGGCGGCGGCCGCTGCGAGTCGCGCAATGCCGATGGCGCAGTGAATCCTTACCTCGCCGCCACGCTCGCGCTCGCTGCCGGCCTGGAAGGCATCCGCGAAGGCCTCGATCCCGGCAAGCCGCAGGAGGACAACCTGTACGAACTCAGCGAAGCCGAACGCACCGCGCGGGGCATCCAGTTCCTGCCGCGCACGCTGGCGGAAGCGGTGGACGCGTTCGAAGCCGACCCGTTTGTAACCGCGACACTGGGACAAGGCCTGCGCGACGAGTTCATCCGCTACAAGCGCGAGGAATGGAACAGCTACCACCTGACGGTATCGGCATGGGAAATCGAACGCTACAGCCATCTGTTCTGAGCAAGAACGGCAACGGCAGTATCGCCCGCGTCAGCATCTCGCTGCCGGAAACGCTGCTGTACCAGCTCGACGAGATGGTCCAGCAGCGCGGCTACGAGACACGCTCGCAGGCGATCACCGAGATGATCCACCACAGCCTCGCCGCCCACCGCAGCGACCTCGGCAGCGAAGTCATGGCCGGCACCATCACGCTGTTGTACGACCATTCGACGCCACACCTGCAGAAATCGCTGGCCGATTTGCAGCATGCGCACATCAGTGAAGTCATCAGCTCACTGCACGTGCACCTGATGCACTCGCAGACGATGGAAGTGATCCTCGTGCAGGGCCCGGCCTGCGAACTGCAACTGCTCGCCGACCGCATGATCACACTGCGCGGCGTGATCTCCGGCAAGCTGGAACT
>CALMIC010000165.1 GCA_937864065.1 uncultured Cellvibrionales bacterium
GCCGGCTTGCTGTCGCTGAAATGCACCTTGCCGTTGCTGTCGGTCCATTGGTAGATCTCGGCGTGCACAGCCAAGGCCGCACAGAGTGCAAGGACAAAGGCGCTGGTGAACCGCAAGAATGCGCGCATGGCGGTGTGCCGTGTGGAGCTGGTGTGGGCCGCAGTATAAAATGCGGCACGGATTTCGAGAAATGTGCCATGTTCCCAGCCACGGCCCAGCCCGCGCCAGACCTGTTCTCCCGCAAGCCCTTCTGGGCCAGGCGCTTTGGCCCGGCGCCGGTGTTGCCGATGACGCGCGCCGAAATGGACCGCCTCGGCTGGGACAGCTGCGACATCATCATCGTCACCGGTGATGCCTACATTGACCATCCCAGCTTCGGCATGGCCGTCATCGGCCGGGTGCTGGAAGCGCAGGGTTTCCGCGTCGGCATCATCGCGCAGCCCGACTGGCAATCGGCCGCCGATTTCACCGCGCTGGGCAAGCCGAACCTGTTCTTCGGTGTCACCGCCGGCAACATGGATTCGATGATCAACCGCTACACGGCCGACAGGAAACTGCGCTCCGACGATGCCTATTCGCCCGATGGCGAGGGCGGGCGACGGCCCGACCGCTCCACGCTGGTCTACAGCCAGCGCTGCCGTGAAGCTTACCCGGATGCGAACCTGGTCATCGGCGGCATCGAGGCCAGCTTGCGCCGCCTCGCGCATTTCGATTACTGGTCGGAGAAAGTGCGCCGCTCGATCCTGCTCGACAGCAAGGCCGATATGCTCATTTACGGCAATGCCGAACGGCAGGTGGTGGAGCTGGCGCACCGGCTGGCGGCCGGCGAGAAGATGCGCGACATCCGCGATATCCGCGGCACTGCGTTCATCACAAAAACACTGCTGGACGGTTTTCGCGAAGTGGATGCTACCGAACCGGAAGCCGCCGAAGCCGTTCGTCTCGTGCATCTGGCGGAAGCCCATGCGAACGTGGCGCCCGTCACAGAGGTGGTCCGCTTGCCGTCGTTCGAGGCGGTGCGCGATGACACCACGCTGTATGCGCACGCCTCGCGAGCCTTCCACAAGGAAACCAATCCCGGCAATGCCCGCGCCATCGTGCAGCAGCACGGCGATCGCCTCGTCTGGATGAACCCGCCGCCGCTGCCGCTCACGACCAAAGAAATGGATGCCGTGTTCGGCCTGCCGTATTCGCGCCAGCCGCACCCGTCCTATGGCAGGGCGAAGTTCCCGGCCTACGAGATGATCCGCTTCTCGGTCAACATCATGCGCGGCTGCTTCGGTGGCTGCACGTTCTGTTCGATCACCGAACACGAAGGTCGCATCATCCAGAGCCGTTCGGAGGAGTCGATCCTGAAAGAGATCGAGGAGATCCGCGACAAGGTGCCGGGCTTCACCGGTGTCATTTCCGACCTCGGCGGGCCGACGGCGAACATGTGGCGCCTCAACTGCAAGGATGAGAAGACCGAGCAGAATTGCCGGCGGCTGTCCTGCGTCCACCCGACGATCTGCAGCAACCTCAACACGGACCAGATGCCGCTGGTGAAGCTGTACCGCAAGGCGCGCGCGTTGCCCGGCATCAAGAAAATCCTCATTGCGTCCGGCCTGCGCTATGACCTGGCCGTGGAAACGCCGGAATATGTCAAGGAACTCGTCACGCACCATGTCGGCGGCTACCTGAAAATCGCGCCGGAGCACACGGAGGAAGGTCCGCTGTCGAAAATGATGAAGCCAGGCATCGGCAGCTACGACCGCTTCAAGGCGATGTTCGAGAAATACTCGCGCGCCGCCGGCAAGGAACAGTACCTGATCCCGTATTTCGTCGCCGCGCATCCCGGCACCCGCGACGAGGACATGATGAACCTCGCGTTGTGGCTGAAGAAAAACAATTTCCAGGCGGACCAGGTGCAGACCTTCATCCCGTCGCCTATGGCAATGGCGAGTGCGATGTACCACACCGGCAAGAACCCGCTGAAGCGCATCCGGCGCAACAGCGAGACGGTAGTGGTGCCGAAAGGCATCAACCAGCGCAAGCTGCACAAGGCCTTCCTGCGCTACCACGACCCCGACAACTGGCCGCTGCTGCGCGCGGCATTGCACAAGATGGGTCGTGCCGACCTCATCGGCAACGGTATCCACCACCTGATCCCGAAAACACAACCGGTGAAGATCGACCCGCGCATCAAGAATGCCGATGCCATCTACCGCCGTCGCGCCAACAAGTTGCTTACGCAGCACACCGGCCTGCCGCCGCAGCCTGTTGCGGGTGACAAGCGACCAGCGCGCGATAGCGCGGGCAAGCCGACTGCGCGCGGCAAGCTGGTGCCGGGCAGGAAACCAAGGCGGCGTTAAGCATGCAGCACGAGCAGCAGGACAGCCAGGCCCGTTCGTCCCTTCCACTGTTGCTGCCTGTGCTTGCACTGTCGCTCGCGGTGCCGTGGTTGATCGAATACTACGAGTCTCAGCAGGACTACCAATGGGAAGACATGTTGCGCCAGCAGTGGCAGCCTGCGGTGGAGCCCATCAGCTTGCCGGTGGCGGCGACATCCCTGGCCAGTGCTGACACGCCCGAATGGCAATCGCTGCAACCGGTACCTGTGACGGCGCCGCCGGAGCCGCCGCTGGAAGAACCTCTGCTGGAGGAGCCGCAGCCACCATTGCCCGCGTCGTCCCCGCCGCCCGAGACAGCACAGGCGCGCAAGCCACAGCAACCTGTTGCACGCCCGCCTGCCGTCGTGCAACAGGCTTCCCCGCCGAAAACGAAAACGAAA